>ONMI01000009.1 GCA_900318915.1 uncultured Prevotellaceae bacterium
CCCAGGAAGCCCGCCCTCAGCAGGCTCAGTGTGATATCCCTTTTGAAAGCCATGTCTTTCGGTCCGTTGACAAAGGAGCTTATCATCTGATAATAATTGTCGACGAAATCAATCTCCACCGCGTTTAGGTCCACCACATGGCGTTTATGCAGATAGAGGAGCCGTGTCCAGACATTCATTCTCTCTCTGAGCACCGCCTGCAGGAGTCTGGGCGACACCACGATGACCTTCAGTTCGAAATCGGGGCTGATCATGAAATCATCGAGCGAGGTGTTGGGCGGGCAAATAAGGAGCTGATGCTCGGAGAACTCGATAGGACTGCCATTGAGATTGGCCTGCATCCGTCCTTTGGTGCAGAAAGCCAGCGTATTCATGTGGAGCCTTGTGTTGTCGGGTTCGGAGAAGAGCCTCACATTATCAATCATCATAAAATCCTCGTCCACATAGTCGACCACCGCATCGGCCTCCACCGGATTGGTCTGTGCTATCTGCTTGAGCAACATCTCCTCATTTTCCATAATCTGACCAATTTTACTGATTCATCTGCAAAATTGGGAATAAATAATGAAAAAAAAGAGCATCGAAGCGACGAAAAAGAAGAATATGCCACAAATTGCGCCAAATAGAACTCTAAAAACAGAGAAAAAATCACCATATTTGCAGTCGATTTGAGAAAAACAGGAAATACATACTAAATATGAGAAAAAAAGTCTGCCTGCTGATGCTGCTCCTTATCACCTTGTTGAGCAGCTGCAAGGAGAAAGAAGCTGAGAGAGAGAAAGCCCCCACCCGTGTGATGACCGAGACCGTGGAAGCCACCGGCATGGCCGGCGGGCAATCGTATGTGGGTGTTGTAGAGGAGAATGAAGGCACCGCGGTGAGTTTCACCGGCATGGGCGCCGTTCGCCGCGTATATGTGGACGAGGGACAGATGGTGCGCCGCGGCCAGTTGATAGCCGAGATGGACGACACCCAGGCCCTCAACGCGCTGAGCGCCGCCGAGGCCCAGATGGCCCAGGCCAACGATGCCCTGCAGCGCTACGGCATGCTGCACGACAACGGCTCGCTGCCCGAGAGCCAATGGGTGGAGATACAGAGCAAGGTGGCCCAAGCCAAATCATCTCTCGAGATGGCCCGCAAGAATCTGGCCGACTGCAAGCTGACCGCCCCGGTGAGCGGCATCGTGGGCCGCAAGCAAGTATCGACGGGCGAGACCGCCATGCCCTCGCAGGCCGTGGTCACCCTGCTCGACATCAGCACCGTGAAGGTAAAGGTATCCATTCCCGAGGCCGAGATGAGCCGTCTGAGCAGCCGTACCCCCAGCACCATCAGCGTGGCGGCGGCCAATGCGCAGGTGAGCGGCGGCTATATTGAAAAAGGTGTGCAGGCCGATGCCCTCACCCATACCTACGATGTGCGCATACGCGTGCAGAACAATGCACACCGGCTGCTGCCCGGCATGGTGGCCGATGTGACCTTCCACACGGGCAACGGTGTAGGCGGCCCCGCCATCACCCTGCCCGTGACGAGTGTGCAGAAGAATGCCGGCGGCACCCTGTTTGTGTGGACAGTGGACCAGGCCCGCACGGCGCACCGCACCCCCGTGGAGACTGGGCGCACCATCGGCAACCGCGTGGTAGTGACCAGCGGTCTGCAGGCCGGCCAACGCGTGGTAGTGGAAGGCTACCAGAAACTGAGTGAGGGAACCCAAGTAGTGTATTGACCGCAACGCCATGGACAAGAAAACCGACTGGATGAGCTGGCCGCTCAACCACTACCCCATCACCCTGCTTATCGTGGTGATGCTGTTTGCCCTGGGCATCTTCGGCATGTACGACATGCCCAAGGACGAGTTCCCGCAATTCACCATCCGCCAGGGCGTGGTGGTGGCCGTCTACCCCGGTGCCACTGCCGAGGAGGTGGAAGCTCAGGTGGCGCGGCCCCTGGAGCGCTACCTGTTCACCTACGGCGAGGTGAACCGCGCCAAGACCACCACGACCGCTCAGAACGGCATGTGCATGGTGATGCTGCGGTTGAACGACGATGTGAACAACAAAGACGAGGTGTGGAGCAAGATAAAGCACGGTCTGGCCCTCTTCAAGCAGAGTCTGCCCAGCGGCGTGCTCGCCCTGGTGGCCAACGACGACTTCGGCAACACCTCGGCCCTGCTCATCGCCATAGAGAGCGAGCAGCGCTCCTACCGCGAGCTGCAGCACTACAGCGACCGGTTGGCCGACCTGCTCCGGCGCATTCCCTCGGTGGCCAACGTGCGTCTCTACGGTGAGCAGAAAGAGCAGATAAGCCTGTATGTGGACCGCCACAGGTTGGAAGCCTACGGCATAGGGCAGCAAGCCCTCTTCAGCAAGCTGCAGGAGCAGGGCATGACCATGATGAGCGGCAGTGTGTCGGACGCCGACCAGCAGATACCCATCCACATCGCCCCCACGGAGAACAGCGAGGAAGAGATAGCCAACCAGATTATCTTCAACGACCCCACAACCGGCAAGGTGGTGCGTGTGCGCGACATAGCCCACGTGGTGCGCGAGTACGACGCCTCGGAGAGCTACATAGAGCAAGACGGCCACCCCTGTGTGCTGCTCTCGCTCGAGATGACCCCCGGCAACAACATAGTGCAATACGGCCGCGAGGTGGACAAGGTGCTCGATGATGCCCGCGCCCACGAACTGCCCGACGACGTGACCCTGACCCGCATAGCCGACCAGCCCAAAGTGGTAGGCACGAGCGTGAGTTCCTTCCTGCGCGACCTGCTCATCTCGATGGCTATCATCATCCTGGTCATGATGGTGCTGTTCCCCCTGCGCTCGGCCATTGTGGCCGCCCTCACCATTCCGCTGAGCACCTTCATCTCAGTGGCCTTCATGTACGCGGCCGGTATCGAGCTCAACATCGTGACGCTGGCCGCCCTCATTGTGGTGCTCGGCATGGTGGTGGACAACTCGATAGTGGTGATAGACGGCTATCTGGAATACCTCGACAAAGGCTATGCCCCCAAAGAGGCCGCCATCACCTCGTCGAAACAGTATTTCATGCCCATGATGCTCGCCACGCTGTGCATCTGCGTCATCTTCTTCCCCCTGCTCATCACGATGAAAGGCTCGTTCAACGATGCCATGCACGATTTCCCCTGGACCATCACCATCAACCTGCTTGTGTCGCTCTTCCTGGCCGTCACGGTGATACCCTTCCTCGAGGTGCTCATCATCAAGCCCCAGACCCCTGAGGAACGTGAGCGTCGGAAGAAGCGGCGCGCTCTGACCGATGTGGTGCAAGACCTCTACGACCATGTGTTGAAGTTCACCTTCCGCCACCCCTGGCTCACCATCGGCGGCGGCATCGGCGTGGTGCTGCTCAGCTGCCTGCTGGTGCCCACGCTGAAGGTACGCCTCTTCCCCTATGCCGACCGCGACCAGTTGGCCGTGGAGATATTCCTGCCCGAGGGCAAGGGACTGAAAGAGACCCGGCAGATAGCCGACACGCTGCGCGAGGTGATGCAGCGCGACAGCCGCGTGAAGTGCGTGACCAGTTTCATAGGCTGCTCCTCGCCCCGTTTCATGACCTGCTACGCCCCGCAGATGGCCGGCAAGAACTACGCCCAGTTTATCGTGAACACCACCTCGCAGGATGCCACGCTCGAAGTGCTGGCCGACTACCAGCCCCAATGGAGTGAGCGCTACCCCAACGCCTACATCCGCTTCAAGCGGCTCGACTTTCTGGAGGTGCCCGAACTGGAATACCGCTTCTACGGCGAGGACATCGACTCGCTGCATGCCGTGGCCGAGGAACTGATGGCCGAGATGCGCAAGATGCCCGAACTGGAATGGGTACACACCGACTATCTGCAGCCCTTCCCCCTGATCAATGTGGAGCTCGACCCTGTGGCCTCCGCCCAACTGGGCATCAGCCGCACCACGGCCGCCCTGGCGCTGAGCGCCACGAGCAGCGACCTGCGTGTGGGCCAGGTGTGGGAGGGCGACTATGAGGTGCCCATCGTGGTGAAAGACGATACCGACATGACCTACTCGGACGTGGAAGACCTGGGCATCACCTCGCCCATGACGATGCTCTCCTCAACCCTCTCCGCCGATCTGGGCGGCAACTACTCCTCATCGAGCAGTGTGCCGCTGCGGCAGATAGCCAAGGTGGAGCCCCGTTGGAGCGAGAGCCGCATTCTGCACCGCGGCGGCGAGCGCTGCCTCACGGTGACAGCCCAGTTTGCCCAGGGTGTCTACGCCGCTCCCATCGAGAGCAAGGTGGCCCAAATCATGAAGCACGACATCCGTCTGCCGCAAGGAGTGCGCTCTGAGGTGGGCGGCGAGATAGAATACGACGGCGAGTCGCTGCCCCAGATTATGGGCGGTGTGGCCATCGCCATCGTCATCATCTTCTTTTTCCTGCTCTTCAACTTCAAGAAATACGGCATCACCACCGTGTGCATCTCCGCGCTCGGCCTGATGCTCCCCGGTGCCCTGCTCGGCCTGGCCCTGATGAACCGCACGCTGGGTCTCACCTCGGTGATGGGACTTATCACCCTGATGGGCATGATTATGCGCAACGAGATACTCATCTTCGAGCACGCCAACGACCTGATGCACAAGTTTGTGGCCGCACATCCCCGTCCCGCCACGGTGACCGACGAGCAGCGGCGCGACTACCGCCGCGCCTACAACGAAGCTGTGAAGCAAGCCGCCATGGACGCCGGCAGCCGCCGCATGGTGCCCATCTTCCTGACCACGGCCACCACCGCTGTGGGTGTGGTACCGATGATTATCGCCCAGTCGTCGTTCTGGATGCCCGTGGGCGTGACCATCTTCGCCGGCGGCATCGGTTCGCTCATCATGGTCGTGACCATGCTGCCCGTGGTATACTGGAAGGTGAATCTGAAATAAAAAAGCAGACAACATGAACAAAAAACATCTATACACCACCCTACTGGCACTGACGCTCACCGTCACCCCTGCCTGTGCCCAGACAGTGCCCGCATTCACCCTCGCCCAGCTCACCGACTCGGCGCTGCAGAACAATGCCCGCATGAGCAAGGCCCGCCAAGACATAGAGGCCGCCGGCGAACAGCGCAAGGAAGCCTACACCCATTACTTTCCCAACGTGAGCGGCACCGGATTCTGGTTCACCACCAACCACGGCATGGCCAAGATGGACATCAACCCCGGCGAAATGATAGACCCCGCCCTGGGGCAAGCCCTGGCCCAGTCGTTTCCGCCCGAAGCGCTGGCCGCCCTGGCCAACCCCACCAGTATGACAATGATGAAAAACGGCGTGATGGCCGGTGTGAGCGCCGTGCAACCCGTCTTTGCCGGCGGGCAGATAGTGAACGGCAACAAGCTGGCCCGTCTGGGCGAGGAAGTGAGCCAGCTGCAGCTGCAGCTCACCGAAGACGAGGTAGAGAAGAACGCCGCCCAATACTTCTGGCAGATAGTGTCGCTGCAGGAGAAGATGCGCACCCTGCAATCGGTAGAAGCCCTGCTGGCCGACATCCACAAAGACGTGAGCGTGGCCCTGAAGGCCGGTGTCATCCTGCGCAACGACCTGCTGCAGGTGGAGCTGCGCCAGAACGACATAGCCAGTCAGAAGCTGAAGCTGCAGAACGGTCTGTCGCTGGTGCGCATGCTGCTGGCCCAGTATTGCGGTCTGCGCGACACCGCCTTCACCCTGGCCTACGACCCCGCCCTCAACACCCCCACCCTGGTGCGGCAAGACCATGAGCAGGCCCTGAGGGGCACCGCCACCTACCAGCTGCTCAACAAGCAGGTAGAAGCCGCCGACCTACAGCGCAAGATGGCCATCGGCGAGCAGATGCCCAGCGTGGCGGTAGGCGCCGGCTACAATTTCCACAACATGCTGGAGCGCGACCACAGTTTCGCCATGGTGTTCGCCACCGTGAGCGTGCCCCTCTCAGGCTGGTGGGGCGGCAGCCACGCCATCAAGCGGAAGAAGATAGCGCAGCAGCAAGCCGTGGAGCAGCTCACCGACAACTCCGAGCTGCTGAAGATAGGCATGCAGAAAGCCTGGAACGATGTGCAGGAAGCCTACCTGCAGACCGAGTTGGCCCGCAAGGGTGTGGTGCAAGCCGAGGAGAACCTCCGGCTGAACCGCAACTACTACCGTGCCGGCACCGCCACCATGAGCACCCTGCTCGAGGCGCAACTGCTCTACCAGCAGACCCTCGACAAGCAGACCGACGCCTACTGCGACTACCAGAACAAAGTGCTGGCCTACCGTCAGGCAGTGGGGATGTAGGAAGGGTCGATTCCCTTGCTATGCCCCTGAAGATTTCTGCTTGATGATGCGGGTTTCGAGAAACGCCTGAAAAGTCTGTTGATAGCCGTCGGGGATATGGATGATTTCCTTACCAATGTAAACGCAGTCGTTTCGGTCTACCTTCTGAATTTTATCAACAGCGATGATGTAAGACCGGTGTATACGTAGGAAACGGTCTTTGGGCAACATATCCTCAACGGCTTTCATTGTAAGATGGGTGACAAGAGGCTTGGCCATATTGTCGAGATAGAACAGCACATAATCCTTCATGCCGCTGACATAGACAATCTGCTCTATCGCCACGTTTCTCCACTCGCTGTCTACCCGGATGAAGACGGTGCTGGGCTGTTGAGGCGGCGTGGGCGGCGACGGCATAACCACGTTTCGTGCCTTTTCGACAGCGGCGAGGAACTTGTTGTACCGTATAGGTTTCAAGAGGAAGTCGAGAGCATTCACCTCATAACTCTCGAAAGCATACTCCTTGAAGGCAGTGGTAAAGACGACGCGTGTCTTTTCGGGCAGGCAATGCGCCAGTTCCATCCCGTCGATGTTGGGCATCTGGATGTCAAGGAACAACAGGTCAGGCTTGAGCGCTTTGATGGCGTTGACAGCCTTGATAGAGTCAGTAAACGAAGCCAGCAGTTCCAATTCAGGCGTTTTCTTTACGTAAGACTCCAAGAGCCTAACGGCCAGAGGCTCGTCATCGACGATGATACAGGAGAGAAGCATATTGTTTTTAGAGTTATGGTATACAGAATCCTTTATATCCCGACGGGCAGAGATCAGTCTGTTTGGAGGGTGATGCTGACGTGGTAGATGTTGTTCTCCAGCGTCTGCTCCCATCGGTAGTGTCCGTGATAGAGCAGTTCCAGACGCCTACGGGTATTCTCCAGACCGATGCCGGAACCGCTACGGTCTTTGGTGGGTTTGGGATTGTTGGTGTTGTCGCAGGTGAAAATGAGCTTGCCTTCCGTCTGGATCAATTTAATGTTTATATGAGCGGGGGCATTGCTGTCCATGCCATGTTTGAAGGCATTCTCAATAAGAGAGATAAAGAGCAGCGGTGCTATTTCTTCCTTGGGAGAGAGTACATTGAATTCCATTCCAACCACTGTCATTTCGTTGCAGCGAAGTTTCATCAGTTCAATGTAGTTGCGCATGAACTCCACCTCATCCTCCAGAGGCACTTTCGGTTTGTTGGTCTCATACATTGCATAGCGCAGCAAGTCGCTCAACTGCATGATGGCCTCCTGTGTCTCATCGCCGTCTATCTGTGCAAGACTGGAGATATTGTTGAGGGTATTGAAGAGGAAATGAGGATTGATTTGGTTTTTCAGCCATGCGAGTTCCGCCTCCACCTCTCTCTGTCTTTTTTCTCCCTGCCGCATCATATAACGGATGCTCAAGGCGATGCCTACAGCCATTAGATTGACGAGCACGGCAATAATGACAAATGAGGAAAAGCCGGCACGATAGATGTCGGGAAGAGCATTGATGTTTACGTATAAGATAATGTGGAAGTTGCAAGCCCCGATGAGGAAGGCGTTGACAAGGGCGAACAGCCAAAAACGGTGTCGGAACCATAACAACGGCACACAAAGATAGAAGTTTAATAGGTACATAACAAGAGCAGGTGCGAGCCAATAGGCGGATATCTTAAGCGAATCCCATACCACACCTGCGTTGTTGCTCGTAATGAAACTTATCAATCCCGGCGACAACAGCACGAGCGACAACAATAATAATTGTGCCAAGAACAGCCAGATGTCTTTTTTCTGAATTATCCTCATCGCCCTCAAAGTTAAGCTAAAATTATGAAATGACAAAATCTCTTCCGCATAATCTCCATGCGGAAGAGATAATCCGTACTTCATTTACAAAAATACTTCTCTTTATTTGCTGGCAGAAAGTTGCTCTTTGATGCGGTCGGCCGTATTCTTCACCGTCAAGTCGAGCATCTTCACATACTTGTCGTACTGCTTCACATCGAGAATCTTTTTTATCGTAGCCTTATGGCGAGCTTGTATTTTCTCCCATGCCTCACCACCTTTCGAGACATCGTCCAACTGATAGTAAGCCTCCATTGAACTATTGAATTGTTCCATAGCAGTCTTCATAGGTTCAACCTGGTCTATTCTCAACTCCAGGAAGTTGCTTATCCGGTCGAACGATGCCGAAGTCATATTGTCACTCTGAGCATTCACACTCATTGTCATCATCACCATTACTATAAGCGCAATCATCATCTTTTTCATATTCTTTGTGTATTTATTTGTTTATGATTTGATTTTTATTTGACATTGTAAAGATAGGGGGTGCGGAATCTTTAATGGGCTGTTTCTTGGAAGAGAGCCACATGCTTGTCCGTTGCCATGGTCAGCATATCCACATATACAGCATATTGTTTTTTTGTCAGAAAGGTTTTCATATTTTCCAAATGCTGTGCATTGACTCTTTCGACGGTCTCCTTCTTCCTCTCATCAGCCTTCAGCCGATTTGCATAGTCTATCGATACGCAGTACTTTGAAAAAGCTTTTTCAGCGAGTCTTTTTTGGCGTGCAGAGAGGTTAAGTGTTTCGCACATTTTCTCGAATGTGATAGGATAGTTAATATCGAGGTGAATGGTTTGTGCAGACAAAGAAGTAGTCAACAACAGTGTGAAAATGGCTAAAAGTAATTTTTTCATATTGTCTTGATTTTAATTGTTTGACTTTTGTTTCTGAATTACGATGCAAAAGTAATGACCCGACCTACCTTTTCCAAATCACCTTCGACGTTTGCCCCAATGCTTTTCGACAAATAACCTTCTCACACAAGAAAATGGAGCCATGAGGGTGTGCGCAACTGTCACAACGGCAGAATCATGTCAAGCAGAAACCATACCATTGCAAAGACAGTTTTTTTTGATAAATAAGGGTAAAATGAAAAAAAACATGTAACTTTGCAAGTTAACGCTAACCCTAAGGCAGAAAAGCATAAACAAACAAAACATAAGCCCTATGAAACACCTCCACTACCTACTGGCGCTTGCAACAGCCCTCCTGCTGCACACAGCCGCCCAAGCCAAGAGCGACCTTGTGCCCATACCCGACCAAGTGACCTGGCAAGACGGCACCTATTCCCTGTCAGCCACCCCGAGCATCAGCTATGCGAAAGCCGACCTGAAAGAGGCCGCCCAATACCTGAGCAGCAGTCTGGAACGACTGCAAGACAAGCAAGCCACCATCCAGCCAGGCAAGGGCGGCGACATACGCCTCTCGCTCGGCTATAAAGGAGCCCCGGGCAGTTACCGGCTCACCATCGACGGCAGCGGCGTACAGATAGACGGCCGCGACTATGCCGGTGTGGTGAACGGCATCGCCACGCTGCGGCAGATGGCCGCCGAGGCCCGACTGCAGTACGTACGGATTACCGACAGTCCGCGGTTCAGCTGGCGCGGTTTCCACCTCGACTGCTCCCGCCATTTCTTCACCAAGGCCGAAGTGAAAGAGGTCATCGACCTGATGGCCATGTACAAGCTGAACCGTTTCCACTGGCATCTGACCGACGACCAAGGCTGGCGCATAGAAATAAAGAAATACCCGCTGCTGACGGAGAAAGGCGCCTGGCGCCACTACAACAACCAAGACTCCGTGTGCATGCGTCTGGCCGTGACCGAGGACAACCCCATGCGCCTGCTGCCCGCCAAGAACCTGCGGGTGAACGGCACCGACACCGTGTACGGCGGTTACTACACCCAGGACGACATCCGCGAGATTGTGGCCTACGCCCGCCAGCGCGGTGTGGAAACCGTGCCCGAGATAGACATGCCCGGCCACTTCCTGAGCGCCGTGGCCAACTATCCCGGTCTGTCGTGTTTCGACGAGGTGGGTTGGGGAGCCGTATTCTCCTCCCCCCTCTGCCCCGGCAAGGACAAGGCCCTGCAGTTCTGCCGCGACATCTGGGACGAGGTGATAGCCCTCTTCCCCTTCACTTATGTACACATAGGTGGTGACGAAGTGGAGAAAATAAACTGGAAGAAATGCCCCGACTGCCAACGCCGCATACAGGAAAAGAAACTGAAAGACGAGGAGCAGCTCCAATCGTGGTTCATCCACGAGATGGAAGCCTACATCAACAAGAAAGGCCGCAAGATGCTGGGCTGGGACGAGATAATAGAGGGAGGCCTTTCCAAGACCGCCACGCTGACCTGGTGGCGCACCTGGGCCCCCAACGCCATCGGCGACGCCACCGCCCAGGGCAACGACGTGATTTACTGTCCCATCTCGCCCTTCTACTTCTCGGCCGGCGAGGAGAAGACCAGTCTGCAGAGTGTGTACGAGTATGAGCTGATGCCCTCCACCCTCAGCGCCGCCCAGAAGAAGCACATTCTCGGTGTACAGGGCCAGGCATGGAGCGAATGGATTCCCACCCGCGAGCGATTGCTGTACACTTACTTCCCCCGCGCCTTGGCACTGGCCGAGCTGGCCTGGAGCAAGCCAGAGCGGAAAGACTACGCCGACTTCTACAACCGTCTGACCTCTCACTTCCGTCTGCTGAACCGCCTCGGTGTGCCCTACCGCACCCCCAGTTTGGACGGTTTCTACGGTGTGAACGCCTTCACCCACAAAGGCACCCTCACGGTGACGAGCAAAGACCCGATGGTACAGGTGCGCTACACCACCGACGGCAGTTTCCCCACCAAGGAATCGCCCCGCTATGAAGGTCCCATCACTGTAGACGAGACCACCCACTTCATGCTGCGCACCTTCACCCCCGACGGCCAGCCCGGCGAGACAGTGAAAGCCGAGATGGTGAAGCAAGGCCTGTTGGAGCCTGTTGCAGTATCCTCCGAGACAGAGCCCGGACTCATCGCCGCCTGGCACGAATTCCCCGGTGTGAAATGCGCCCTGATAGACAAGGCACCGGTTAACGGCACCTACTGCATCGACGAGGTGGGCATACCCGACGGTGTGAAGGGCAACATCGGCCTCATCATCACCGGCTACATCGACATACCCGCCGACGGCATCTACACCTTCGCCCTGATGAGCGACGACGGCAGTTGGCTGAAGGTAGACGGCAACATGGTGGTGGACAACGACCGCGAACAGTCGCCCCATGAGGAGGTGTGCCAGCAAGCCCTGCGCCGGGGCCTGCACCGTGTGGAGGTGCGCTACTTCGACCACAACGGCGGCATGCTGCGCCTCAAGGTGACCGACGCACAAGGCAAAGCCGTGAAGGCCTGGCTGCGAGACAAGTAAAAAAAGACACCCTGACCTATCAGAGAAACAGAAAAACCGTAGATTTGTGAAATGCCGCGCAACAGCGCGGCCACCACAGCATGGCAGACGACTGGGACGACAACAACACCTATACCGACCTTCCGCTCAACTATGAAGAGCTGGAAGAGATGGAGAACGAGTGGGCCGACCGCTATCAAGAAGGCGGCGACCACTACTGGGACGTCGTACCCCCTGTCAGTACCGGCCACCTGGACCGCTTCGGGTCCGGCTACCGTCTGGACAGTGTGATAGATGCCCCGCAGCGCATCCGCCAACTCTACGAGATGTGCCAGCACGACCGGTGGCAGACCGACCGCGCTAAATGTTTCTACCGTCAGGCACAGGCCATGGCCGACTATACGGACGACTGTCCAGAGATAGCCAATTTCAACACATTCCGGCCCACCTTCGCCGACATGAGCATTCTGCAGATGCGCAGCTACTTCACCCTGCGCACCCTGCTGCGGCAAGGACGACACCCCGAAGCAGCCCTCTCCTACCTGCAGGTGTACACCTACGAGACCCTGATGCTGATCGGAGTTGAGAGCCCGAAGGAGGGGCTGGCCATTCTCTCCGACCTCAAAGAGCACTACGGCCGCCTCTACCAGCAGATGGGAGAAAGCTTAAGCCGCTGGATAAAAGACTTCGTGGTGTACTATGGCATGGAAGACCAGAAAGAGCGGTGCTTCGCCCTTGAGATAGCCAGCGACAAGACCGCGATGGCCCTGGCCAACTACACCAAGCTCAGCGACGATACCTTCTTCATCATCATGGAGCCGTTGCAGAAATACAAGATCAAGGAAGCCGCCCTCTACAAAAAACATCCCGCCGACACCCGCATCGTGGCAGGAAGGACCCTTAAGGCGGCCGCCACGGCCATGGAGCGGCAATATCAATGCCCCTTCGACCAACTGTGCCTCGGTGTGCGCCGCAAGCGCTACTACACGATGTTTGACAATGCGGTTTTTCATGCCGGAGAGAAAAAAGGCGATGAAGTGTTTGAGGTCAGTCCCCGCCGGAAGTACGTACACAAAAACGGACTATGGATAGTCGACGTCTTCGCAGAGGGATACCACTCAAGGGTGCGGGAGACGATAAGCGAGGTGCTGCACGAAACCGACCGACAGCTGCGCGATGCCCTTGGTGTGAAAAACAAGATAAAGTCGCGGCTTGGGGACCGCCATCTACAAGAAACCATAGAACAGGTGGTGAGCGACTACATGAAAGAGAAAGCCGAGGCCGCCCGCCCCAAGATAGAGGTTGACTTCAGCAAACTGGCCCGCATCCGCGCCGATGCCGACGTGGTGCGCGACGCTCTCCTTGCCGATGAGGAAAAGAGGGAAGTGGAGACCGCGGAGGAAACTGCGACTATCAACGATGTGGAGGACAAGGAGGAAGTGAAGAAGTCCCAAGACCTTCAGAAATCAGAGGCCGAGCCTTCTGCACCCAGCTTCTTCACCGCCGAGGAAGCACATTTCCTGCAGCTGCTGATGAGCGGAGCCGACTGGAGCGCCTATCTGCGGTCCATCCATGTGCCCGCCGGTGTGATGACCGAGAACATCAACGGAAAGATGATGGACGAGCTCGGCGACATCGTACTCGACGACGACGGCAGCGGCCCTGCAATCATAGACGATTATCTCGACGATGTAAAAGCCAAAATGGCGTGAAGCCAACAACACGGACAATGACATGAACACAGACAACCCTACAACCCCAACCAAGATACCCCGACGCATCGCCCAGACCGTGATCAACTCGCTCAAGGGCGGTGTGGTACCCCGCATCGGTCTGCCCTACATCACCGTGGGCCGCCGACAGGAGATAGAAGCCCTGCTGCGCGATGTGGAAATCGTGAGCGAGGGCGGCGCCACCTTCCGGTTCATCGTAGGCAAATACGGCAGCGGCAAATCGTTTCTGCTGCAGACCGTGCGCAACTATGTGATGGACCGCAACTTCGTGGTGGTGGACGCCGACCTCTCGCCCGAACGGCGCCTTCACGGCAACCAGAACCAAGGTCTGGCCACCTACCGCGAGCTAATCAAGAATCTGAGCGTGAAAGCCCGCCCCGAGGGCGGCGCCCTCTCTCTGGTGCTGGACCGCTGGATAAGCACCCTGCAGACCGACACCGCCCTGGAGACCGGTCTGGATGCCGATGCCCCCGGCTTTGCCGACAAGGTGGAAGCCCGCATCATGGAGGTGATACGCTCCATGCACGAACTGGTGCACGGTTTCGACTTTGCCCGCCTGCTCACCCTCTACTACCGCGCTTTTACTAACGGCGACGAGGAACTGAAAGGCAAGGTGCTGAAATGGTTTCGCGGTGAGTACGGCACCAAGACCGAGGCCCGCCAGGAACTCGGAGTGAGCGTGGCCATCACCGACGCCGACTGGTACGACTATCTGAAGCTGATGGCCTACTTCTTCCGCCAGGCCGGCTATCAGGGACTGATACTCTTCATCGACGAACTGGTGAACATCTACAAGATACCCAACAGCATCTCGCGGCAGTACAACTACGAGCGCATTTTAGCCATGTACAATGACGCCCTTCAGGGCAAGGCCCAATACATAGGCACCATCATGAGCGGCACCCCGCAGTGTATAGAAGACCGCCACCGCGGCGTGTACAGCTACGAGGCCCTGCGCTCACGCCTGCAAGAAGGGAAATTTGCACAGCAAGGCGCACAGGACCTGCTGGCCCCGGTGATACGGCTGCAGCCGCTCACGAGCGAGGAGATGCTCGTGCTGACGGAGAAGCTGGCCACCATGCACGCCGACCTGTACCGCTACACCCGCACGCTCGACGAGCAGCACCTGGCCGACTTCATCAAGATAGAATACGGGCGCATCGGCGCCGACACCCACATCACCCCACGCGAGGTGATACGCGACTTCATCGAGCTGCTTGACATTCTGTACCAGCACCCCGAGACCGACCTCCGGAGTCTGCTGCAGGCCGGCGGTTTCAACTTTGCCAAGCCTGCCGAGGAAGAAGGCAAGGAGATAGACAGCCGTTTTGCCGAATTCACCCTCTGACACCATGGGCCAACACATCTTCGACCGGTTCTCCCCCACCATCCAGCAGTATGTATATCAGAGCGGCTGGACACAGTTGCGCGCCATCCAGGCGGCGGCCGCCGACGCCATTTTCCATACCGACAGTCATGTGCTGCTCTCCGCCTCGACCGCCTCCGGCAAGACCGAGGCCGCCTTCTTCCCCATCATCACGCTGATGCAGGAAGACCCGCCCCGCTCCATCGGGTGCCTGTACATCGCCCCTCTCAAAGCCCTCATCAACGACCAGTTTGTGCGGCTCAACGACATCTGCGCCGAGAGCGGCATACCCGTGTGGCACTGGCACGGCGACGTGTCGCAGACCCACAAGCAGAAGCTCATGAAGCGCCCCTCCGGCATTCTGCAGATTACGCCAGAGAGCCTTGAGGCCATGCTGCTGCACCGCCACGGCCAGATACCCCATCTCTTCGGTGACCTGCGCTTTGTGGTAATCGACGAGATACACTCCTTTCTGCGCGGCGACCGCGGCGGGCAGACCCTCTGCCTGATAGAGCGCCTCTGCCGCATGGCCGGTGTCCAGCCGCGGCGCATAGGCCTCTCCGCCACCATCGGCGACACGCAGATGGTGGGCCGTTTTCTCAGCGCCAACACCGGACGGAGCACCGTGATACCCCGCATACAGAGCACCGGCACCCGCTGGCGCATCTCCATGCAGCACTTCTTCAACAACGGTCCGCAGGCCGACGAACTGCTCCCCGACGGTTCCGCATCGCCCGTGCCAGGCGCCCCTTCCCCCGCAGCCACCGAGGCGGCCACCGACACAGCCCCAGCGGCCGCCGACCCCGGTCTGGGCTACATCTTCGAACACACCCGCGGTCATAAATGCCTCGTTTTCTCCAACTCGCGCGAAGAGTGCGAGGCAGTGACCTCCACGCTGCGCCAGTA
Organism: uncultured Prevotellaceae bacterium; assembly: GCA_900318915.1. Taxonomy (GTDB): domain Bacteria; phylum Bacteroidota; class Bacteroidia; order Bacteroidales; family Bacteroidaceae; genus Prevotella. Next base: position 15,525 of record ONMI01000009.1, read on the forward strand.
CTGCGAATCGCAGCATGAGCCCGACCGCTTTCTGATACACCACGGCAATCTCTCTGTAAGCTACCGCCTCACGGCCGAAGACGTGATGCGCCAGGACGACAGTCTGGTGACCATCTGCACCACCTCGACCCTGGAGCTGGGCATCGACATCGGCCGGTTGGAGCGCGCCTTCCAGATAGATGCCCCCTTCACCGTATCGTCGTTCCTGCAGCGCATGGGCCGTACGGGCCGCCGGGGCGCCCCCTCGGAGATGTGGTTCGTGATACGCGAAGACCCCGCCGAGGCCCGTGCCCTGCTGCCCGAAACCATACCCTGGAAACTACTTCAGGGCATCGCCCTGATACAACTCTACATCGAAGAGAAATGGGTGGAGCCGCCCCGTGCCGGCCGTCTGCCCTACAGTCTGCTCTACCACCAGACCATGGCCACCCTGGCCTCGGGCGGCGAAATGACCCCTGCCGAACTGGCTTCGCGCATACTGACCCTGAGCTATTTCGAGCACGTGACACAAGACGACTTCCGCCTGCTGCTGCGCCACCTGCTGCAGATAGACCATGTGCAGCTGACCGAGCGCGGCGGTCTGATAGTAGGGTTGGCCGGTGAACGCGTGGTAAACAACTTCAAGTTCTACGCCGTGTTTCAGGAGAACGAAGAATACAGTGTGCGGTGTGAGTCGGAAGAGCTGGGCACCATCGTGAAGCCGCCTCCCGTGCGCGACAAGATAGCCATAGCCGGCCGCGTGTGGGTGGTGGAAGAGGTGGACCGCAACCGCCATGTGGTATACTGTCACCCCGTGAAGGGCATCGTGCCCGCCTACTTCGGCGAGGAACCTGGCGACCTGCACACCAAGATACTGGAGCGCATGCGCCTGCTGCTGGGCCAGACCGACACCTACCCCTATCTGCTGAGCCATGCCGCCGCCCGCCTGTCGCAGGCCCGCAATGCCGCCGTGCAGTCGGGTATCGGCCGGGAGTGGCTGCTGCCCCTGGGCGGTAAGATGTTCTGCCTGGTGCCATGGCTGGGCAGCTACGCTTTCCTCGCCCTGGAGCGATTCCTGCGCATCCACTGCGGACCGCGCCTCAACCTGAAAGGATTCGACTCGAAGCGCCCCTACTACATGCAGTTCACCATGGACGCCACCCCCGATGAGTTTTTCGAGATACTGAGCGATGCGATAGCCCAGCCCATCGACCCCATGACCCTGCTCTACCCCGAGGAAGCCCCTCTCTTCGACAAGTACGACGACATCCTGCCCGTGGAGCTCACCCGGAGAGGATTCGCCCACGGTGTGCTCGATGTGGAAGGCATGGTGCGCCGTGTGAAGGAGATGGTGAAGACACCCCATCCACGCTCTTAGCGGAAGAACAGCTACAAAACAAATCAGACATGAAAAAAACAAGCCTCATCCTTGTGCTCCTCGCCGTGCTGGCAGCGGCACAAGCCGGTCCCTTCACCCTGAAACGCGGCCGCACGGTACAGGTAGCCTGCGACACCGTGGGTGCCGCCCCCATCGTAAAAACCGCGCTCAAACTGTTGGAAAGCGACATGCGGCAAGTGCTCGACGCCCCCCTACGCATCGGGAGCAAAGGGCGCATCATCGTAAGCGAAGACGCCGCTGCCCTGCAGCACCGTAAAGAAGCCTTCCGGCTCAGTGTGACGAACGGCAGACTACACATCACCGGCAGCGACAGCCACGGCGTGGCCTACGGACTGCTCGAGGTGTCGCGTCTGCTGGGCGTATCGCCCTGGGCATGGTGGGCCGATGCGACACCTCACCCCCTGCAGCGGTTCACCCTGCCCGCCGACTACCGGCAGGAAGAGCATCCGAGCGTGGAGTACCGCGGCATCTTCATCAACGACGAAGACTGGGGCATGATGCCTTGGGCCAGCCAGACCTACGAGCCGGGACTGAAAGGACGCATCGGTCCCAAGACCCACGAACGCATCTTCGAACTGCTGCTGCGCCTGCGCGCCAACACCTTCTGGCCCGCCATGCACGAGTGTACGGAGCCCTTCTTCCTTGTAGCCGGCAACCGCGAGACCGCCGCCCGCTACGGCATCTACATAGGCGGCTCACACTGCGAGCCCATGGCATCGAGCACGGCCGGCGAGTGGCCCCGCCGCGGCACCGGCGACTACGACTATGTGAACAACAGCGCCGAGGTGCGACGGTTCTGGGAAAGCCGTCTGCACGAGGTGGCCCGCCAGCCCATTCTCTACACCATCGGCATGCGCGGTGTGCACGACGGCGCCATGCAAGGCGCCAAAACCATCGAGGAGCAGAAAAGCGTGCTGGAACGCGTCATCGCCGACCAGCGCCAGTTGCTGCGCCAATATGTGAACAATGATGTGGAGCAAGTACCACAGGTGTTCATCCCCTACAAGGAAGTGCAGGACGTGTACGACGCCGGCCTTCAGGTGCCCGATGACGTGTGCCTGATGTGGTGCGACGACAACTACGGCTACATACGCCACTTTCCCACCGCAGCCGAACGGCAGCGTCGCGGCGGCAACGGCATCTACTATCATGTGAGCTACTGGGGCCGGCCGCACGACTACCTGTGGCTGGGCACCTTCTCTCCCCAACTGCTCTTCCACCAGATGACCACCGCCTATGACCGCGGCATACAAAAGATATGGATACTGAACGTGGGCGACATCAAGCCCGGTGAATACCAGACGGAACTTTTCCTCGACATGGCCTGGGACATGGAGAAGGTGCGGGCAAAAGGCCCCGGCGCCCATCTCCGCCATTTTCTGGAACGCGAGTTCGGCGCAACCTGTGCCGAGCTGCTGTATCCCGTGATGGAAGAGCACTACCGCCAGGCTTTCGTGCGGAAGCCCGAGTTCATGGGCGGCACCCGCACCGAAGAGCGCGACCGCTCCTACTGGAGCACCCTTCGCGACCTGCCCTGGAGCCTTGCTTACATCGATGAGCGGTTGAAGACCTACCAGCAACTGGAAGATGCGGTGGAAGCTGCCGCCGCCCTCGTGCCAGCCGACCGCCTTGATGCCTATTTCGAGCTGGTGCAATACCCCGTACAAGGCGCTGCCGAGATGAACAAGAAACTGCTCATGGCGCAGAAAGCCCGCCACGGTCTTTGCGGTTGGGAATCCTGTGACGCCGCCTACGACAGCATCAGCGTGCTGACCCGCCGCTACAACCAACTGCAGCAAGGCAAATGGAACCGCATGATGGACATGCAGCCCCGCCGGTTGGCCGTCTTCGGGCGCGTGCCCCACGACACCACCGGCATTGCCCCGCTGACCACCGAAGCGCCCCTGCTGGTGATGGGAGGCAGCGACGGCGAGGGCAACGGCTGCACCCCCTGCCACGCCCTGGGCCACAGCGGGAAGGCCGTGGAGCTGCTGCAAGGCGCCACCTTGACCTACCCCCTCAGCGATGACATTTTAGGAGCAGCGAAAAGCGACTCACTGACCATCGAGATACGCCTGCTGCCCAATCATGCCATCGAAGGCAAACAGCTGCGCATAGAAGTGACACTCGACGGACAGCCCTCGAAGGCGGTGAATTATGAAACCTACGGCCGCAGTGAGGAATGGAAACAAAATGTGCTGCGCAACCAAGCCCTGCGGCGCATCACACTCCCCCTGGGCCAGGGCCGGGAGCACCACATCGGCGTGAAAGCCTTAGACCCCGGCGTGGTAGTGGACCAAGTGGCGGTATATCCCTGACAGGAAGCAAGAAAGGCAGCCTCTCGGCTGCCTTTCCTTTACCATAATTTAACCTAATAACAAACTAATTCCTATATTGCGGGTTCTGATAATCGATTTTATCCTGGTCGGACATCATCAAGCCGTCAATCTGTCCCTGCGGGATAGGACGGAGGTAGAAGCCAGCGGTGATAGTGCGTTTGAAGCTCTCCAGATCCTTATCAGTATAGCCGCTGCCGGCAATGCGGTAGTTGGTGGCCCGCTCTGCCCACTTCTGCGTACGGACGAGGTCGAACCAGCGGTAGCCCTCACCCCAGAACTCACGGCTGCGCTCATCGAGGATATAGTCGATAGTGATAGTGGCCGGTGTGGCAGCCACCATCTCAGCACTGTGGTCGACGGAAACAGCCACATTGTCGTTCTGCGAGAAAGTCTGCTTGCCTGCACGTGCGCGGAGCACATTCACCAGGTTGCGTGCATCGTCGTTCTTGTTCAGTTTCACAGCCGCCTCGGCAGCGATGAGATAGAGTTCGGAGAACTTGGCAATGTTCCAGGGACGCGGGCTTCCGCCGTTGACCTTTGAGCCGAGACCACCATTGTTGTCAGTGCGGTAGATACCGAGTTTCCAGTTGATGGGATACTTCTTACGGCTGATGTGGTTGACAGCCACTACGAAGTCGGGACGTCCGGGCATCTCGCCGAATCCCAGTTTGCCGTCGGCGCCGGTATAGTTGATTTTGCTGTCCTCGCTCTCGGGCACCCAGCTGAAGTAGACCTCATCCGGTCCCACCTGCATGCCGTTGGCACCAATCACATAAGGCTCCGTATTGCCGGCCCTGTGCCAGTTGGTGTGATAGCGCAGTGTGAATGTAGCATCGTAACGGGAGTCGATAGCCTTGACAGCATCCTCCCAGACACCGCCCTCCATGAAGTTGTCGGCGATAGGAGCCATACGTGTCCAGGGACGTCCGAGTGCCTGCACGGCCTCACGCTGAATGGGATTGATGGTAGCGCCCGATGCGGCCTTTGCAATCATCTCGGTGTAGTTCCAGGTCTCCATCCAGTATGCGAAGTTTTCAGGAGAGCCACCGCTGCCCCATCCATATCCGGTGCCGCCGTTACCGAACTTCTCATCCTCGTCGTGGTCGGCGTAGAGCATCACCTCGGCATTGCGGTCATTGGTAGCCACGTTGACATCATAGAAGGTAGGCTGCAGTTTATACGGTCCAGGGTTGTTGATAGCCTCCATGGCCACATTGTATGCCTTCTGAAAGTAGCTCTGGGCATCACCGGCATTGCGGCTGCACTCAGGATAGGTAGGAATCTTGTTGGGATTCTCCAGCCACCAGGCATAGGTAAGATAAGCCTTGGAGAGATAGAGACGTGCCAGGTTCTTGGTAGCCGTACCGGTGAGACGCGGATTGTCGGGCAGGTCGGAGACAGCCTTCTCCAGGTCGGGGAAGATACATTTCTTATACACCTCCTCCACCGTGTTTCGCACGGACGTTCTGACGGTGGAAGTGTTGAACTTCAGTTCGCCAGCACCCAGGTCGAGGGGCACGCCGCCGTAGGTCTGAACAAGGATAAAATAGTCGAAAGCGCGGAAGAAGTAAGCCTCAGCCAGGAGTGCGTCGCTGATGCCTGCTGCGGCACCGTTCTCGATGATACCGCTTGCGGTGTTGATGTTGGCAAAGGCAGCGCCCCAGCATCCGCCGGCCACGCTACTGCTCGGTGTGAGATTGCCCATGCCCGAGAGGTCGGCCTCCTTGAAGTTGCCGTCGGCCGACTGCGCGTAAGTATACTCATCAGTACCCGTCTCGAGGCTGTTGAGATAATAACCGTTGCCATAGAAATAGCGCAGGTGTGCATAGAGCGAGGTAAGACCTCCCTCGATACCCGTCTTCGTGGTGAAGAAAGTAGGGTCGAACTGGCTGCGCGGCTGCTCGTCGAGCACATCGGAGCAAGAGGTCATCGTAGCAGAGAGGCCACCACAAACCAATCCCGCAGCAAGAATATATTTTATACTTTTGGTCATCATAATTCTGAAATATTAAATATTTATCCTTTTATTAGAATGTGACATTGATACCGAACATGAAGTTGCGGGTAGCCGGTGTGTTGTAACCAACGATAGGCATTTTGTGCTTGCCGGAGTACTCGCCATAGGCGACGGCTGTATTCTCGTTGGCCCAGGAGTTGGTCTCAGGATCAAGACCGCTCTCGTTGTTGTACGGTGAGAACAGCACGAAGGGGTTCTGAACCGTAGCATAGAGGCGCAGACGGCTGATGCCGAGGTCTTTGATGGCCTTGATGTTGTCGAAGTTGTAACCCAGGGTGATGGCACGGATTTTCAGGTATCCGGCATCGAAATAACCCAGGGTGGAACCATATTTGGGGTTGTCGCTGCTGATAATGCCACCGGGTTTCGGGTACTTGGCACCCGTGTTGTTCTCAGTCCAGTAGTCCACGTCGAGCTGTCCGCGGCGACCGGTGAGCATATTGAGGTAACCATTGGAAGAGTGGATGGCGCTGATGAGCTTGCCACCAATCTGGAAGGCACCGATTACAGTGAGGTCGAAGCCCTTGTAGCCCACAGTGGTGTTGAATCCACCAAGGAGGTCAGGCTCCATGCTCTGGATACGGCGGTCGTCGGCACCGATGGCGCGGGTCGGCTTGCCATTCTCATCGAGCACATCGTCATTGTACTTCACCTTGATCATACCCAGGTTACCGCCCGGCTCAAGGATATCAAAATTGGTGATGGGTTTGCCATCGGCGTCTTTACCCACCTCATAGACATCCTCTGCATTCCAGAGACCGTCGTACTCATAGTCGTAGATTACATCGATAGGATAGCCCACGAACCAGCGGTTGCCCTCATCTCTCTCCTTCTGTACCTTTCCGTCGGGAGTGACGGTATCTGTACCGGTGAGCTTGGTCAGTTTGTTGCGGTTGGCATAGAGGTTGATACCGGCCTCCCAGTTCCATCCATTCTTGTTGTCGATGATGACGCCATTGAGGGTGAACTCGAAGCCTTTGTTCTCGGTGTTACCGATATTGCCGGTGAAGCTGCTCACACCTGATGTGGAAGGCATGGAGACATCGAGCAGGATATCGTTGGTCTTCTGCGAATAGTACTCGAACGAACCATAGAGTCGTCCGTTGAACAGCGAGAAGTCGAGACCGAAGTTCCAGGTCTTGGAATACTCCCATCCCAGTTCGGGGTTGGGCAGGGCGTTGACATAATAGCCAGCCATGTAGGTGCTGCCGAAGTTGTAGTTGCGCACGGCGAGTCCACCGAGTGTGGAATAAGGATTGATACTCTGGTTAGAAGTCTCACCATAACCGATACGCAGCTTGAGGCTGTTGATCCAGTCGAGGTCCTGCATGAAGTTCTCGCGTGCGATGTTCCAACCCACACTCACTGCGGGATAGGTGTGCCACTGATGGCCCTTGGCCAGACGCGAGGAAGCGTCGGAACGGACGGCGGCCGAAATCATGTACTTGTTGTCGTAGGAATACATGACACGTCCCATCCACGACATCAGACCGCTCTGCCAGTAGCTGTAGTTGTTGAGGTTGGCCTGTCCGGTGGCCTTGTCGAGTGCATAGTACTGGAAATAGTCGGCGGGGATGATCTGTGCGCTGCCTCCGGTAGACTCATAAGTGGTCTGCTCGGCCGAATACATGCCCACCACATTGAGATTGTGCTTCTCGGCGAAAGTGCGGTCGAAGGTGATAAGGTTCTCAACGGCCCAGTTGCGAGTCTGGTTTTCCGAGATCCAGCCGCTGTTGGTGGCGTTGGCATCCTTGTTGTTGATACCTGTGCCGGTGAATCCACCGCCCTTGGAGGAACGGAAGTTCAGACCGATATTGATGCGGTAGCTCAAGCCTTCCACCCACGGGCACTTCACCTCGCCGAAGAGCGTGTTGTAGGTACCGATACCCTTGTTCTCGCTGAGCCAAGCGTCCTTGTCTCTCTTCACGGTCTCTTTGGTGACTACCACCTGGTCGTCGGCAGGAAGCGTGTTGTAACGTTTCAGGTTTCCGTTCTCGTCGTAAGGACTTGTCAGCGGCGATGCACTGAGAACGGCGTACATATTGTTGACACCCTGTGTCATGCGGTAGCTGGTGTTGGTGCTGAGACCGAAGTGGAACCACTTGCCCACCATCTGGTCGAAGTTGCCTCGCACCGACACACGGTCATACCCCTCTGTGGGAAGGACCGACTCATCGCGATAATAACCTGCTCCGAAGCTGTAGCTGCCCCCGTTGGTACCTCCGGTTACACTCACGTCGTGGCTGTGGCCGATACCCGTCTGGTAGTAGAGGTCCTGCCAGTCGGTGTTGACATCATCACTCTCATCGAGGGTGTTCTGATACATGCCGGCATACTGGCGGAATTTGGAGAAGGTAGGTCCGTCCATCATGGGATACTTGTGGAAGACCGTCTTGAAGTTGACATATCCGTTGTAGGAAACCTTTGCGGGTGTGCCCTGTATACCCTTCACGGTGGTGATGATGATCACACCATTGGCACCGCGGCTACCGTAGATAGCGGTGGCGGAGGCATCCTTGAGGATATCCATCGACTTGATGTCGGCGGGGTTGATATCCGAGAGTTGTCCCATGAAAGGAATACCGTCGAGCACGATGAGCGGGTCGTTGGAAGCGCTGAGCGAGCGCTGTCCACGGATACGAATCTGCATTTCGGCGCCCGGTTTCGACGAAGTCTGCGTCATGAGCACACCTGCCACACGGCCCTGGAGAGCCTGCGCCGCGTTGGTGGCGGCAATCTGGTTCAGTTTCTCACCGTTCACATTGACCACAGAACCCGTAACGGCCTCACGGCGCTGAGTACCATAACCGATGACGACCACCTCGTTGAGGTTGCCGCCCTCCGCCTCGAGCACGATGTTGAGAATAGACTGGTTGCCCACTCTCACCTCCTGTGTGACATAGCCCACATACGAGATGACCAGTGTGGCCCCCGGTTTCACGTCGATGGTGAAGTTACCGTCGAAATCGGTCACGACACCATTGGTGGTGCCTTTCTCCAGAACGGTGGCGCCGATGAGGGTGCCCTCAGCGTCGCTGACACGTCCTGTCACTTTCTTTGCCTGCTGCACCTCGTTCACCGCATTGGGGTCGGGTGCGGCTGCCATAGCCTGTGTGGTGCCCGAAAGTCCGAATATCGAGCAGAGTCCCACGAAACAGAATGTTTTTCCAAATTTCACATGCATAGCAGTTGTTTTTAGATGTTAGTATATATTATAATAGGTTTTCGATCAGATTTTCAAGAAACAAATCAAAATTTCACATTATGTCACGGCGCAAAGGTAGAATAATAATTGTTTCATGCTGTTAACTGACGTTTCAACGATGTTTAAAAATGTTTCATGCCGAAAAAAGGATGAAAAAATAACTATTTCGGTATTGTTTTCCTGTCAGGAGCCATTTTGAAACAAAAAAAGGACATCCCTCGAGATGTCCTTTTTTTGCGGAAAGCGGTTGTCTTTTATGGATTTTCGGCAAATTCAGTTGGCGTCTTGCCGTAATATTTCTTGAAGACGGTGGAGAAATAAGTCTGGTTGTTGAATCCCACGGCATAGGCCACCTGGGTGATATTGATTTTGCCCTCCTTGATGAGACGCGCCGCCTGCTGCAGGCGCAGGTTGCGTATGAACTCGCCGGTGGAGATGCCGGTTATCTCTTTCATCTTGCGGTGCAACTGTGCCCGGCTGATGCCCACCTCCTCGGTGAGCCGCTCCACATTGAAGTCGGGATCCTGCAGGTGTTCATTGATAGTCTTCATGATGCGGTCCATGAGCGCGTCGTTGTTACCTTTCACCTCCACGTTCTCCACTTTGTCCTCCTGTGCCTGTGCGCCGGTGAACTTGCCCCGCAGTCGGCGCACATTGTCAATGATGTTGTCGACGAGAATGTGCAGTTCCTCCAGATTGAACGGTTTGGCCAGATAGGCGTCGGCCCCCTTCTTCAGTCCCTCGAGGCGGTCGCTCACCTCCGCCTTTGAGGTGAGCAGCACCACAGGAATATCACTGATATTGGGATTGCCCTTGAGTTGGCGCAGCAGCGTAAGACCGTCCATCTCCGGCATCATGACATCGCTGATGACCAGGTCGTAGGCATTATCGCCTGAGAGCAGCACTTTGAGCGCCTCTCGTCCGTTGGCGGCGATGTCGATACGGTACCACTGCCCCAGTTCGTTTTTGATATAGCGGGCCACCTCCTGGTCATCGTCGACCACAAGCAGGCGGAAGTTTTTTGAAGCCTGTTTCCGGACCCCCATCATCTTCGCCGTATTCTCATTTTCCTCTATCTCCTCCGGCTTAAGATGCGCCTTGCCCAGCGGAATCGTCACCTCCAGACAGGCGCCCCGTTGTGCGTCGGTGCGGTTGTAGGCTTTGATTTGTCCGCTGTGCATCTGCACGATGGCCTTGCTGAGATTGAGACCGATGCCGGTACCCTCCAAATGGAGGTCGCTGTTCTGGCTACCCTGGTAGAAGCGGTCGAAGAGCCGTTCTGTGTTTTCCTCATTGAATCCGATGCCGCTGTCGAGCACTTTCAGCGTCACCGCCTTGTCGGTCTGGCTGAGCAGCACCTTGACCTCTCCTCCGTCGAAAGTATACTTGAAGGCATTGGAGAGGATATTGCTCACCACCTTGTCGAACTGTATGCGGTCTATCCACGCATGAATGCTCTCCTGTGCCGGTTCGAAGGTGAAGCGAATGTTTCGCTGCTGGGCATTGTAGTGATAAAGCGAGCAAATGCCCGATACGAAAGGCACCATATCCGTGTCGGTGCAGTGCAGGTGCATCTGGTTTTTGTCAATCTTGCGCTCGTCGAGAATTTGGTTTACGAGGAGCAGCAGGCGCTGTGCATTTCGGTCAATGGTATCGATATCCGTTTTGCTTTCAGGGTCAGTGATCCGTGTCTTGAGTTTATTGAGCGGCCCCATGATAAGGGTAAGCGGTGAGCGTATGTCATGGGTGGCATTGATGAGGAAGCGCATTTTCTGTTCCTCGAGCTCAGCCTTGCGCCGCCGTTCATTGTAATAGAAGACGAAGGCCGCCAGTCCCATGGCCAGGAGCGCATAGGCCAGATAGGCCCAGGTGGAGGCGTACCAAGGCGCCCTTACCACCACGTTGAGCAGGCAGTTGTTCACCGTGTAGGAGCCATTCTCCTCGGCCCTCACCTCTATCTCGTAGGAGCCCGGTTTCATACGGTTGAAGGAGATGCTGTTGGTACCCTCGTCGAGCGAGACCCACTCTCCCCCATTAATTCGGTATTGGAAGGAAATGTTTTCCTGATTGAGGAAATTGAGCATGGAGAATTCGAGCGAGAACGAGTTCTGATCGTAAGGAATAGTAAGCCGGTCGGCCGGGCAGGGCACCGGGTGTCCCTCGATGATGATATTGGTAAGGTAGACCTTACCGTCGAGATGGTCGGCGGCGCCCCTCACCTCTTCGGGATAGAAGGCCACAATGCCCTCATTGCTGCCATAGAAGAGTCGGTCGTCGGTGTTCTGCACCACAGCCCCCACGATATACTCACGGGTTTCGAGTCCGTTGCCGTTGACATGACTGAGGAACCGCTTGTTTTTCCAGTCATACTGCCAGATGCCGCTGGCCGAGCTGATCCAGAGGTCGCCGCTGCGCGACCTTGCCAGGGTATAGACCGGTTTGTTGTCTATCGGTTCAGAGCCCGGGAAGAGCGTTGTCTCGTTGGACTCCTTCTTATACTGGTACAGTCCATAGTCGGTACCGATGAGCACGGTGCCCTCTTCCAGTTCGAGGAGCGAGAAGCACTGGCGTCCTTTGAGCTGCAAGTCCCATCCCATGTGGCGGAAGTCGGCCGTGGCGGGATTCATCACGCACACGCCGCTCGAGGTGGCTATCCACAGCAGTCCGCGGCTGTCGAGCATAAGTGCCTTGATCCAGTCGTTGCAGAGTCCGCCTTTCTGCGCATCCACCTGATACATGCTGAACTGCCGTGTCTCGCCGGTGTGGGTATTAAAGAGGTAGAGTCCCTTTCCATAGTTGCACACAAAGAGATGTCCCTCGCCGTCGTCAGCCATGCAGTTGATGCCCCATCCGTCTACTTTCAGCCGCGGCGTGCTGGCCCCCGTGGCGGGATTGTAGCTATAGAGCGTGTTCTCGCTTCCCACCCAGTAGTTGCCCTGCCGGTCGCGGTAGATGCAGTTGGCCCCTGCCGGTGAAACAGGTGCCGGGGTGATATGGCCGTTCTTATCGAAGTGGTAGATACCGCTTTTCTGCACAGTACACCACACACCGGCGTCGGCCGCCGGTGCCACACTCGACACACTGCTTCCCAGCACGAAGTTCTGTGCGGCAAACTTCCAGGTGCTGAAAGCCATCTTGCCCTGGTTGAGCTGGTAAAGTCCCTTTTTATAGCAGCTCACCCACAGGTTGTGGTCCTTGTCTTCAAAGATATGGTTCACATTGGCCGAGGCGAGGTCGTACTTGCTGTTGGAGTTATTCACCTGCTGCAGTGTTCTGGAGCCTTTCGGCACGACGAGCAGTCCATGTCCCGATGTGCCGAGATAGAGGTTGCCCCGGTGGTCGATAAGCGCCCCGCGAATAGACACCTTGCTGTCGAGCGCCGTCATGTCGAAACCCGCATCGGTCAGCTGGCCTGTGGCATAGTCGTAACGCAGTATGCCATACATGCACACGGCGAGGAATCCCCTGGCGTCGGCATGGAGGAAAGTCACCACCGGTCCGCAGGGCGACTGGAAATCTTTGGTGGCTGTGGGTTTCAGTCTGCTCACCTTGATACGGGTGATCATTTCGTTCTGATATCCCCTCCACAGATTGTGCTGGGCATCCTCGAAGAGCACCATGAAGAAATCCTTTTCCTTGCTCCTGGAGAGCTGTGTTTCGTGGACGAGGCGGTCCTGCCCCTTGCGTATGGAGTAGAGTCCGTAGCCGGCCGTTCCTACGAGCAGATTGCCGTCGGTATCCTCGACGATGCACTCCACACGGGGCTGCTTGGTATCGGGAAACTCATAGCGCACGAAGCAATTGCGCTCATAGTCGTACCGGCAGAGGCCCTTGGAAGAGCCTATCCACAGACGATGCTGGCTGTCGGCCATGATGCGCGAGATATCATTGCCCGGTATGGAGGTGGTGTCGTTGCGATCGGTGAAGTAATGGGTGAAGCGGTAGCCGTCGAACTTGTTCAGTCCATACTGAGTGGCCACCCAGATAAATCCGTAGGCATCCTGCGCCATATAGCCAATCATGCTGCTCGACAGTTGGTCGGCTGTATAGAGCCGTCCAAAATCGGCACGGGCCGTAGCGCTTGTCAAGAGCAAGACAAACGGCAACAGCAACCGAAGAAACCTATTGATACGCATATACACTCAGATTAATAAACGAAAGAGGAGAAGTGGTTAGCGGGCCACCTTTCTGGGCGACTCGTCTCCATAGAGGAAGGCCGGCTGATAGCCGCCACAGTCGACCACGATTTTCTCGAACACGATGCCCGGGTCGAGCGGTTCAATCTTCAGCTCATGCTGTCCCGCTGCTGCGGTGAGACCGACGGCCGACTCCACTACCCTTCTGGCCACAGTGGGATAGTAGATGCTGTAGATATTCTCAGGTTTTTCATTGAGCAGACTGTTGAAGTTGACCACCTGCGGCTCACCGCCGTCGAGCGAGACACGGTAGCGCAGTCCGCCCTGGTTGAGGAAGTCGAGCGTGGACTTCACCACCACGATAACCTTTTTCACCTCCGACTGCGTATTGAAGCGGTAGGTGAGCGCAGCCCCTTCGACCGGTTTGGTGTAGGGCCGCAGGGAGATGCCGCTGAGGGTACGTCCCATGAAGGGAATGACCTGCCAGGCAGCCTCGGCGGCATCGGTCTTGGCGAAGACATGCTCCGCCTCGATGGCTACCATGCCGCCCCGCTCTGTGAATACGGAGGGAGCACCGGGCTCGACACTGATGCGGTGCACCTGCGGCATGACATTGCCGGGTGCGAAATCATCGTTCCATGACTTGTAGCCGATATGCTTCTGCGTCATCATGCCGTTCCATTTTCCGCCGGCTATATCGTGGTTGTAGGCGGCGCAGAGGAGCGAGTCGCGCAGGAAAGTCTGCTCCACCTTGTCGGCCCAGAGGTTGGCATCAGGATTGCCCTCCTTGTAGAGCTGGTGGTTCATAGCCTGTGCATAATACATCTGGTAGACATTGGCCATGGCCTGTATGGGGAAAAGGAGGAGCTGCTGATAAGCATCACGGTATTCCGGCTTCAGGGTGACATACTGCCGTAGCGCCTCCACCTCAAGCTGATTGTACTGCCCCACCACCTGTCTCCACTCGCCAGAAGCCAAGTTGTAAGTGTTGCGGTCGAGCATCTCGGCAGTGGTTCTGCCATTGTACTTGCTGTAGAGATTGAGCAGACGGGCCGCCTCGTCGGCCTGGTCGTCGCCGAACTGTGCCCGGCAGAAGTCGAGCGTATGCTGCGGGATGGCCTCGCCACCCTTCCATGCCATATCCATGAAGAGCTGGATGGGATATTCCATCGGTTTCAGATCGCCCACATTGAGCACCCAAAGGCGGTCGAGGCCGTACTCCAGCGCCAGGGTGAGTTGTTCCCACATATTCTGAACAGGCGTGACATTGAGCCATTTGGAGTTGCGCGGTGCCCCCACATAGTCGACATGATAGTAGAGTCCCCATCCGCCCTTATGACGGCGTTCCTTGGCAGTGGGCACCCGCCGCACGTTGCCCCAGTTGTCGTCGCAGAGCAGCATAATCACATCGTCGGGCACGCGCATGCCCTTGTCGTAATAGTCGAGCACCTCTTTATATAGCGCCCACACCTGCGGGGTCTCCTTGGCCGGGCGGCCGGTGACCTGGCTGATTATCTTGCGCTGGTTTTTCACGATATCGAGCAGCAACCGCGTGTCGGCGTCTTCACTCATAGCCTCGTCGCCGTCGCCCCGCATGCCTATGGTCACGATATCGTCGGTATTTTTCATGCGCTCAATGCCCTCGCGGAAGAAGCGGTCGATGACCTGCTGGTTGGTCTTGTAGTTCCATGCCCCATACTCGGCGCGGTGGCGGGCCCACTCCTGATGGTTACGCGCCATGGGCTCATGATGCGATGTGCCGATGATGACACCCATTTCGTCGGCAGTGGCCGAATTGAGCGGGTCGTCGGCATAGAAGGCCCAACTCCACATGGCCGGCCAGAGGAAATTGCCCTTCAGGCGGAGAATGAGTTCAAACACCTTGGCATAGAATTCATGCCCTCCATAGTTGGTGCCGAAGGTATTCTTCACCCACGAGGTGAGGCAAGGCGCCTCGTCGTTGAGGAAGATGCCGCGGTAGCGCACAGCAGGTTCGCCGTCGGTATAGGTGCCGGGGCACAGATAGATATTGTCGTGATGCTCTACCGGCACATCGGCCCAGTAGTACCAGGGCGACACACCTATCTGGCGTGATATCTCGTAGATACCGTAGATGGCACCGCGCTTGTCGCTGCTGGTAACAGAAGCCTTTCCTTCGGTAATCTGCAGGATGAACTTTTCGCAGGCTTTCATCTTAGGGTCTACGCTGACAAGAATCTGCGCTTCCTCTGCCTGGTCGGTGATGGAGCACATTGCGCCACACACCCTCTCCAAGTCGCGACAGAGGTCCTGAGCAGCCCTTACCACTCCCTTGTCGGCACTTCTGTCGACAAAGACGCCGATTTTGCCGCCTTTGTTGAGCAACCATCCGCCACCTCCGCTGAAGTTAACGAACTGCTCAGCACCCTCTGCACTGAAAGTAACGAAACAAACTGCTAAAACTGTAAATATCCGAAGTAAACTTTTCATAATCATGATGGTTAGTCCATGCAAAAATAACATTATTATCTTATAGATAAAATAATAGTGCATGAAATAAATTCAAATGAAACAAAATGAAACAACCCTGTTACAAATTTGATTTGAAATCTTTCATAAACACCTTTTCACAGCAATGTTAATAGATTTTGTCGAAATAAAGCAGAAAAAGGAAAAAGATTTCGTAATTTTGCGAGCAAAGTGAAAGTAATGTTTTTCTGCAGAGCCCATAAGGAAAGACCATGCGCCGCCCCACCCAGCAAGGCGCTGTGCCGACTTTTGGCCGTACTGGTCGTCATGACCGTGCTGCAGCCCCTGGCATGGCCTTTGAGAGCCGCTGATAATGCCACCGCCTACTATAATAAATACAACTCGCTCAGCACCGAGCAGGTATACAAGCAAGGCATGAAAGAGATACAGGCGGGCCACATGAACGAGGCCATGGTCTGCTTCACCATCGCTGCCGGCCGCTATGTAGACGACATGGATGCGAAGGAAAAACGCACCTGCGCCTATGCGCTCAACAATGCAGGCGCCGTGGCCATGCTCCGCTCCGACTATTCGATGGCCTTCTCCTACTTCACTAAAGCCATCGAGATAGCCGACGACAGCCTACTGTACCAGTCGTTCAACAACATAGCCGGTGTGTACCTGTACTTCAACGACTATGCCAATGCGCGAAAGTATCTGAATATGGCCTACGAGACCGGTTTCAGGCAGAAAGACTGGAACTCCATGTACAACACGCTGCACAACATGCTCGACCTGGACTGGGACACCGACAGCCTTCAGAACTCAATGGAGCGCATAGCCCGTTTCCGCCAGCTAAAAGAAGCGCCCCACGACGAGCAGTACCAGTATATCGCCAGTATCTGCGACGGCATGGAAGCCTACCACCACCACTCCTACCCGGCAGCGATAAAACATTTTGAGAAGGCCATTGCCGTATCCCAGGGACTGCCCTTCCAATCGAGCCACGAGATACCCGTAAACCTCTACATCGCCAATGCCTATCTGCAGCAGCACGACTATGGCCGTGCCACACACTATCTGTCGCTCTGCGAGAAGGCATCGAAAGAAAACGGTGCGCTGGACATGCTGATAAAGACCTACCGCTACCAGAGCCTGTGCTATGCCGAGGCAGGCGACCCGGTACGCTCGCGCGAAGCGAAGTACCGCTACATGGAGATACGCGACTCTATCAACAACGCCAATGAGTACGGCAAGATCAAGGACATGCAGTTCTTTCACGACCTGGGCAACTACGAGAAGCAAGTGGCCCGCCTTACAAGCGAGAAGAAGATGCACGACACCGTGCTCTTCTCCATCATAGGCTTTCTGCTGGTGGCGCTGGTGTTCCTGGTGGTAAGTTTGATACAGAACCGCAAACTGAAACGGAGCAACAAGGACCTGTTCGACAAGAATGTGGCACTGCTGCGTCAGGAAGAGGTGGAACAACAGCTGCGCAAGGCCTATGCCTACAAGAAAGAGCAGCTGGAGGCCATGGAGAGCGACAATGGTCGCTACAAAGGCAGCAACCTGACCGACGAGAGCCGCGAGCAGCTATTGGCGCGCATCCGCGATGTGATGCACAATCCGGCAGAGTTCTGCCAGGAAGACTTCACCATAGAGCGGCTGGCCAGCGCCATCGGGTCGAACACGAAATATGTGTCGCAGGTTATCAACGAGATGCTGGGCAAGAACTTCAACACCCTGCTCAACGAGCAACGCATCGGCGAGGTGTGCAAGCGGTTGGTCGACACCGAGCACTACGGCAGCATGACCCTCGAGGCAGTGGCTGCCGAGGCCGGTTTCAAGAGCCGCAGCCACTTTATCCGCACGTTCAAGAAGATAACCGGTCTTACCCCCTCGCAATATCAACGTATGGCGAAGGAGAAATTTGAGGCCAGACAAGCTTAGGAGACCCCGCAAAGCGGCGACGTGCGCACAGACAGCCGGGGCCCAAATCGGACCCAGACCTACCTAAAAGCCACCGGACAAGGAACTGTCCAGTGGCTTTTAGGTAATTGCAGGCCGGTTGCGGCTGGCTCAACTATACTCGATACGAACTTTCTCGTCGATGATCCAGCGTCCTCGTTCCAGATGCGCCTTGCCCGGATGGCAGATGTAATGGACAGACTTGGCACCGGTGAAGTTACATGCCCGTTCGATATACTTTTTTGAACTGTTGTTGGCCTTGTTGAGCTGTGTCTCGGTCATGGTGACAAAGCGTACATCAGCTTTGGTGCGGTCGTCGTGTAGCGAGAACTCATAGTAAGTGTCCTCCGTCTGCGCCAGGAGGCGTGCTCCGTCGTCGAAAGTGCCGTCGTCGGCCGGCCACCGGAAATAGATGACCGTGGGGTCTACAATCACCGGTTCCGGAGTTTCCGTCTCCGCCTGTCGCCCGGCACTGTTCTGACTGAAGAAAGTGCGCTGCTCGAGCGACGCCATACGCTCGTTGAGTGCGCGCAATTCCTCGGCCTGTTTCACGGTGAGCCGCTCGGTAGTGGCATTGAGTCCCTCTTTGGTAGAGAATCGGCTGTTGGCGTCGCGCTGGTCTTCGTCCATTCTGTTGGAGAGCGCCCTGAAGCGGTATTCCACATAAGCGATAGCGGCCACGAAAAGGAAAAGTGACAATACGGTCTGCATGGTGCTGGTGTTTTATCGGTTTTTGGCAATATGGTCGGCCAGTCGGCTGATGCCTCCGGTGAGCGGGATGAAGAAGAGCGAGTCCTTGATTTCGGGATTCTCCTCATCGGCCATCTCATCAGCCCGGCTTTCCATGGCCTTGTTGAAGTCCTGCTCGGCCTTCTCGGTGAGTACGGTGCGGAACTGTTTGAATTCCCTTTCGTTGCTCACACCGAAATATTTGGCGAAGCTGAACTTTTCATTGAGTCGGAAGAAGTAATCCACAAAGTCGAGATAAGCCTTGAGCACCTCAGCGCGCACGGCATCATTCACATCCTTGTAGCGCGGCACATTGAGCGAGTCGAGCAGTTTGGAGCCCGTGCAGAACTCCGTGATTTCCTCCACGTCGCCCACCACGAAGCGCTGCTTCATGTTCAGACCGCCCTTGCATGTTATCTCCTTGGGGTTGTCCACCTGTTTCAGTTCCACATTGCCGTCGTCGTGGAGCATATCGTTGAAGATACGCTTGGCCATTTTCTGGAGCGCGTCGTAGCTGCCGATGAGTCCGAGCACCTTCGATGCCGTACCGCTCACGGTGATATAGGCCGGTGTGGAGAGGCCCTTGGCGCGGAGCAGCCATGCGGCGTAGTAGATTTCGGCGGCGTAGAAGAGCAACAGCACCACCCGCAGTTCCTGGTTGGCACGCAGTTCTTCAGAGAAGGAGATGCCCTTTCCGGCCATGCGCGGGTTGTTGTCGAGCGAATAGAGGAAGGAGACAAACTCCACGCTGCTGCGTTTCGACTTGGCATAGACATCGCTCACGCCGCTGATGTCGCGCAGGCGTGCGTCGAACTGCGGCGCGAAGGCCGTCATAAAGCCGTTGTACTCTGTGCCGCGTCCGAGGAAGTCGCCGTAGATGTTGTTGCCGGCGAAACGCACCGATGAGATGACCACCGCCTCATTGCCATGATGGTAGACCACGAAGTCGGTGGTGCCGCCACCGATATCCATCGACACTACGGGTCGCGATTCGGCGTCGACATCCTCTTTCTTGGTATAATAATAATAAGGAGCGAGCGACTCGGCCACTTTCTGTATTCTCACTCCCTGTGGAGCGATGAGTTTGCGGCACAGCTTGTTCCATGCGCTGTCGAGGTTGTTGATCTGATAGGGCTGCATACACACCGGATAGAACCAGGTGATGGAAGTGCGGGCCAGTTCGCCGCCGGAGAGCAGCACCTTGTTGCGTATGAGCATGAGCAGTTCCTCGAAGTAAGCCTCCACGAGCAAGTTGTTTCCACGCGAGTTGTCCCACTTCAGGTCGGGCCGTGTCTCATTGTAGTCGTAAGTGTCTTCCTTCTCGTAGTGGAAACCGATGTTGTAGTCGGCCAGCGGCAGAGCATCCCTTCCCTCCACCACATGTCCGGCGCGGTAGCACAGGTTGGTGCGCATGGGGAAGCGGGCTATCTCGCCCTGCCCTATATAGAGCGGCATAAACTCCTGCATGAAGGCCTGTGCCGGTCCGCCGTAGAACGACTCAAGTCCCTCCTGGTCGATCATGTCGACCGACTTCTTGGAACACGAGTTGAGCGGCAGCATCTGCACGTCGGCAGGCAGCACGGTGAAGGGCACGGCCTCGTCGTCGGAATCGCTCTTGTATTCGATATGCGTGTTGGTGGTACCGAAGTCGATGGCAAACTCGAAGACCTTGCTGCCCTGCTTCACATTGCGGAAAAGCGGCACGAGCACACCGCTGGCGATAGAGTTGGTGACCAGCAGATAGTCGTACTCCTCTTTGAGGCAGAAATACTTCGAGGTGAGGAACTGCTGCCGCTTGTCGGCACGGTCCACCTCGATGTGCTGAAGCGGCTCCGCCTCGCAGTCGCGGTAGGCATAGACCGTGTAGCGGTACTGCTCCTTCTTGTAGCCTGACGTGTCTTCGTCGACGAGATAGATGCGCTGCGGTTTCTCGATGGTGGGGTCGTCGATGTGGTAGCTGGGGAAGAGGAATAGGTCGAAGCGGCACTCCACGATAGGCCACACGAGCAAGTCGCGGTTGGGCTGTGCCTGTGCTGCGGTGTACTCCCTGTGCAGGGTAACGTAGCGGCCTTTCTGTATGGGTATGTTCACCACAGCCTGTATGCGTCCGTCGGGCATCTCCACCAGTTGGAACACCGGTTTGGAGGTGTTGCCGGCAAATCCCGTCAGCGTCTTGACCGAGAGGTAGCGCAGCAAAAGCGGCTTGATGGGCATGAGATAGGGACACTCGTCGGAAGTGGCGTGGTTGGCACGGTAGAAGCTGGTATAGAACGCTCCCTCATTGACCGGGAAGAGGAGTTTCACGAGATAAGGCTCGAACACATCATCGGCGGTGAGGTAAGGATACTGTGTGGTATCGAAGGGCAGCGTGCGCTCGTCGAGCGGTTTCACGTCATGCAGCGGAGCATGCAGCGAGGCATTCCACTTGGAAGTGGTATAAAGCAAATCGGGCTCGAAATACGGTTCCGAAGGGAGCACGAGGGGGAGTCGCTCGCCCGGCCGGTCGGCCAGGATACGGAAGTCGCTTTCCTCGGCGATGCGGTTGCCGCCGAGGCAGGAGAGCGGAATATTGCCGGTGAGCATGAGTTGTGTGCTACCCGTGGCGAGCGGCTGGTAGAGGGTGGCATACATGGCCGGCAGTGTAGCATTGACCTGATTCTTGAAATCGGTGTCTACGTCGGCCTTGAAGCAGGCATCCACATAGGCAGCCACCTCAGGATAGAGTGAGATGAATTCGGGCTGTTTGGCCAGCAGGTAAACAAACTGTCGGAAGTCGCGGTCGCGGTTGGTGAGGCTTCGCCAGGTGCCGTCGGCATCGGCGTGGAAAGCCTCATGGTAGTTGCTCAGGTACACTCCCGCCACATAGCTGAGGTCATTGGCCGACGCCATGGTGACCGAAGTGGGCGATGTTCCGCCCACGATGTTGAGCTGTCCCACAGCACCGGGTCCCACATAATTGAGCATATAGACATGCTGCATGCGGTCGAAGTGGAAGGCACCGGAGTCTTGCGACAGGAAGAGGGCCAGTGTGGCCGCCATGCTGGCATGCTCGGTCACGCCGTCATTGGCCAGGCGCGCCAGGTCGGCCGCCTTGTCCCACGCCACGATTTGGAAGAGGTGTGCATACTTGGTTTTATAGCCGAAGAATATTTCGAGCACATCGAGTGCGTTGGCCACCATTTTGTGATAGATGGTAGTACCTTCCACCTGCCCTGGCTCGGCACAGAAGCCGAAGGCCGTCTTGGTGAGTTCGAATCCGGCAAAGGGAGTCGGTATAGAGGTGATGGGGAGCGACGCTTTCGCCCCGTTTGGATCGTCGATGGCTTCGATGTCCTTCACACCCAGCTGGGCGGTCTCCTGCCATCCGTCGATGGTGTCGGTACCCTTATGGAATCTGAATACGTGGGCCATATATCAAATGTTGTATTTCTTTTTTATCACGTTGTTGATTGCTTGCTCATGGATGGTCATGAAGTAGTTGTAGGCGTCGAGTCCGCGCAACTTCTTCATCGACACGTCCGACACCTCGCTGTCGATGGCCGGATAGCCCTTCAGGTTTTTGCCGAAGAGGCGTTCCAGTCGCGACGACTTGCGCGGTGCCACCTGCATGATGGTCTCGAACACATCATCGTCGTTGGAATAGAGGTCGAAGGGCTGGAAGCAGCGCTGGTTGTCGGACATTTCCTTGAGCCACTCGTCCTTGTAGGCGGCGCACATCTGTCCGAGGTCGACGAAGAAGGCATCGCTGTAGCTCACGCCTTTCATCTGGGGTGTCTTGGCCCATGCGTAGTCGCGTGTGAGGTGGAAGTGCTCCAGGTAGAAACGCGAGAACACATAGAAGCTGATCATCTGCCGTCCCATCACGCTGAAGGTACTTGTGGCCAGGTCGTTGAGCGAGAGTGGATTCTGGTCGTTGCGCACGGAGAACTCGCGGAAGGAAGTGTGGTGCGACACCTTGTCGTGGCGGATGTCGGAGCGTGCGAAGTCGACGATGCCCAGAGCAGCCGCCATTTCCACGAAGTGGGCCTGGTTTTTCTGTTCCGTAGAGCCCTCCACGTTTTTATAGCGGTTCTTGATGGAGTCGCAGATGTAGTAGAGTGCGTCGACATCAAGATTGCCTATATAGTATTTCAGGGCAGCCTTGGTCTTGGAGATAAAGGTCTCCATATTGATCTGGCTCTGCTTGTCTTCCTTCAGTCCGAAGTAAGGCAGCACGGTGACAGCACCGATGGAGGCATTGGCGATGGCGGCCGAGTTGGGAATGTCGAGCGACTCCGCCTCGCGGAAAGTCTTCTGCAGGAGGGGGAATCCGGCAGCGCCCGTGCCGCCGAAGATACTGCTCACCACAAAGAGCCGGTCATCGGTCTGGAAATGCTGGAGCAGGTCGATAAGCGACGCCGTATTCTTGGGGTCGTTGAGCACGATGCTGCCCATATTGGGGTTGCCTTTGAAACCCACGTCGAGCGGGCAGGCCAGATTGGAGTCGGAGAAGAGCAGGCTGAGCAGCGCTTGGTTGCTGTCGGCCTTTCCCTCGGAGGGGAAGCGGTTGTAGGCGATGTAATCGGCAAACTTCATATTGGCCACATTGTTGAGATGGAGCCTGAAGTTGGTGCCCATGTCGTCAATCTGCACTTTGAAGTAACCCTCTTTTCCGGGTCTGTTGTCGAAGGAGAGCTGTGCGCGGATTTTCTGATAGAGCTGCATGAGCGACACGGTTCGTGTGAGGTCGCCGTTGCTGCTGTCGGGGTCGATGATGACGGGCACCACCGTATCGATTTTATCGCCGAGCGACACCCCCGACGCCATCAGCATGGTGAGGGAGCGCAGCACACGTGCCCCGGTACCACCGATGCCGAAAATATACAATTTACTCATAGTGTGAAAATGTTGTCGAATAAAGGAGGGAGGAATCCATCAGAAGGGGATGTTTCGGCACCGGCTGCTGAACGACTTGAGCACGACGGACAGCACCACATAAAGCAGTGCGGCATAGACGAAGACGATGAAGCCGAAAGAGAGCACATCGGCGCTGGTGACGTCGGCATCGGTGATGTTCTGCATGAAGGTGAAACCCTTGATGCGCTGGTAGGCAATGCTCATACACACTACTGCCGCCACGGCCGCTGAGACAGCTCCCACGATGGTCCATTTCCTGACTTGCGCCAGAAGGATATGGTCGAGCAGGATATAGTAGACGAAGGTGACGAGCAGGGGTATTCCTACGGTGAAGTAGAAGCAAGTGGTATAGGCCCCCGACTGAAACATGAATTTGGAAAAATCGCCCAAATAGGCAGCTCCGAAAAGTTCGAAGAACTCAGTGATGATTCCCATTACTTAACTGATTGCTATATATGTCTGATTGTTGTATATGTTCTCTACTCATAGTTGGCCACCTTCACCTTGAGGCGGAAGAGGTCCTTGTTTTTGCGGTCGCGTGCGTTGTAGAAGGCGCCGTAGATACCCTCGACCATCTCATAGAGCGCGTACGACTTGTGTTGCGAGGGCAGCGTCATCATGCGGGTGTTGTAGCTACACTTCTTGACCCATGCCGGTATCTGATTTTTCAATCTCACGGTCACCTCGGGTGCGAAACTCTTGTCCTCGGTCTTGATTTGCAAGCAGATGGGATGGTCGAAGAAGTCGCACTCGGTAAACTTGGCCTGGTCGGTGACCTGCTCCAGGTAATACTGTTCGGGCTCCACCTCATAGTTGTTCTTGTCGAGCAGGTAGTCGCGTGCCACGAAGAGGTTCTGCACGCCCAGTCCGAAGGAGAAGGTGAGGTCGAGCTTGTCGTGGTCGGTGATGATGTTGCGAATGTTGAGTCCGTCGTGCTCGGGCTGTATGCGCAGGGCATTGGTGAAACCGTTGGTGAACACGCGTGCCGTCTGGTGGTTGAGGTCCCAGGTGTCCTCGCTCGAAATCATGAACTTGTGGGTGAGTCCGGGCAGGCCCGTAGGTGTATTTTCCAGTTCCAGGTGCTCGTCGAGTTCGAGCACGGCCTCTTTCTTGCCCATGATGATGACATAATACGGCCGTATGCCGTTGCACACCATGGGCATGTTGCCCTCATAGTGATAGCCGTAGAATTTCGACTCACACTGCATGAGGATGACGGCGAAATCGCTGTCTTTCTCCTTTGCCTGCCTGATAGCCTTCATGAAGGTGCCGGTAGTGGAGCTGGAAGCAGCTGAGAGCAGATTGCCCACATTGTCGACATCGTAGACGCAGTCGCTCACGAGGATGGACACCGTGTCGTTCTTGGTGCGGTCGAGAATCATGCCGAATATTTTGTTGATATCGGTAGAGCCGGTATTGCCCACCTGCATGGTCTGCGGGTTGAGGTGCAGCACGAAGTCGTTGAGATTGTCGCAAACGGCGGCATGGTGTATGGCATCGTTGATGAAGAAGAGTTTGGTACCCTCGTAGAAGCCGTTGGTTTTGGCGATGAGGTGTCCGAGTGCGTTTTTAAACTCCGAGTTGATGGTGACGAAGCCGTTCATACTACCCGAGTTTTCCATGAAGATACGCACGGTGGGTTTCACCGTCTTCATGGAGGCGCTGTCGGCAGGCAGATGGTTGCCGTCGTCGGTGCGGCTGGCCCTGCCCCGTCCTAAAAAGATAATGCCCGTCACGACGAGCGCTACGACGAGCAAGGCTATTATTTTCCGTTGCATAGACTTATTTTCCTTATTTTGCTGTACGATTTGGCCTTTTCCACCAAATCGGTGCAAAATTAAGAAAATAAATCAACAATACAAAATAAAGTGCTGTTTTATCACGGGCGGTCCGCTCACTTTTTTGGGCAGTGTCACTCATTGAGTGCTCCGCAGTGCGGGCAGATGCCTTTCTCCTTGATTTGGTGCCCGCAGTTGCCACAGAGGAAGTCGCGTTTGGTGACGGTGAAATACCGCCATAGGGCGAAGGCCACATAGGCGACGAGCAGGAGGTAGCCTACATAGTACAACGTACTGACAGAGAAGACGATATAATTGAGTGCGCAGATGCCGACGAGTCCGAGCAGATAGAGCACGGCCTCGCCGATGGGCAGGTGTCGCATGGTGTCGTCGACGGCCGCCATGGCCACGATGAGCATGGCCCATACCGTGCAGAGGAAACAGGCGATGAGCGGTGTCTGCGAGAAGGGGTTGAGCGAGGGATGGAAATAAAACTCCTGCCAGTCGTCGGGTTCGAATAGCTGTACACTCGAATAGGCTGTGGCCGCCGTGGCCACCACAAGGGTGAGCAAAGTGGGATAGAAGGTGTCGATATCGTTGAAATGCACGATATGGGCATTCATGCGGAAAAGTTTCCTCAGTCCGTAGGCCACGATGATGAGCACGAAAACCACCATGAAAATGAGCATGTGCTCGTCGGAGAAGAAAGATATGAACTGCGAGATGGGGTCGTCGGGTTCGGCTTTCTGCAGCAGTTCGCTCTCATGCACCCATCCGAACATACCGTTCACATCGGCCAGTTGCACCCACACAGAGTCGACTGTGTCGAGCGGCAGCACATGCACGTCGGCCACCACCAGCTGGGCATTTCTCTTCACGGCAAAGGAGTCGGTGGGCAGGTCGCTGAGCGCCTCCTCAGGCAACTGCCGGGTGAGCATGACCGAATCGGCCGACACCACGAAGTTGAAGTTCATGGTGTAGTGATGTGTACGGGCAAAGGTGATGGAGTCGAGCTGTTCCTCAGTAAACTGCACACTGCCGTGGGGTCTTGTGAGCGGCCTACGGTAGCAGGAGGTGAGCAGCATGAGGAGGCAGCAGCCCATCAGCAAGAAAACGAGACACCTACTTTTCAGCATAGACAAACATCTGACAAATGTTACAATTAAACTGCAGGGGGAACCGCCGTCCGTCGGGGAGCACCAGCCGCAGCGGTTCTTTCCAGACAGGGCGCCGTCCGCCGTTTTTCACACAATAGCCCAGGGTATAGCGCAGGCAGTGTCGGCACTGCATGAGGAGTGCACCGGGGTGAGCGCTCTGCAGTTCGAAAGCGTTTTTTTCCAAGTCCATCTGCTGCCGGCGGTAGAACGCCACAGCATGGACATTGGCCACATTGTAGAGATAGGAATACTGCCGATAGAGCGGTGAGGCAGGGAGCGCCGTCAGCATTTTTCCGGCATTTTCTGTTTCTATATCCTGCGAAGAAGCATCCACGTCAGGGTTGCGTTCCTTCCCGGTTATGCGCTGCAGGAGTGCGTCGACAAGGCTCCGCCGCCAGTCGGCCAGTCGGCCGGCCGGGATGAAGCATTGAGCCACCTCGTCGTCGATGACAGTCTCCTCCGCTACAAACGCCGTCTGTCCGAGGCGCTCCAGCTGTTGTTGCTGCGCCTGTCGTTGTGGAGTACGCGCCGGTTGCGATTCCATTTCGCCCACTACCTGAGCCGCTATCGGTGCGCCGACGACCGAGGCGGAGAGCAGGAAGCCCCCTTCCGTCTTTGACAAGTGCAGCCGCAGCGGTATCTGCCGCTGTGCCGTCGGTTTGGCGAGACGCCGTTCGAAGTCCTGGTCGAAATTGCGGTAGAGCGTCATGCCCGGCAGCAAGCCCTGCGGCATGCGCTGAGGGTAGATAAGATTGCCGTCGGCCCTGTTCACCCTAAAGCCCTCGAGACGTCCCTGCCGGTTGAAGAAGCAGAGACCGTCGCCATTGGCGATGGGCGCGAAGACGGTGGCCCTGACGGCGCCGTTGCGCACCGCCGTCACCTTCCCTATCTCTGCTCCGATGGCCTTGGGAGAGGCTGTGGATGCGATGTCGGACCGTCGGCCATCGATAAAATACGGGGTAAAACCGCGGTTGAACGACTTGACCACATCGGGCACGAAGGAAAGGTTCACCCTTCCGAGCGACGCTCTCCTGTAAGTGCCAGGCTGTTTTCTCACCAGGCGGTCGAGAGCCTGGCTGTAGGCCGCCACCACATTTTTCACATAACTCACCTCCTTGAGGCGTCCCTCAATCTTGAACGAGGAGATGCCCGCCTGGGCCATCTGCTCCAAGTAGTCGAGGCGGCACATGTCCTTGAGTGACAGCCAGTGGGCCGGTGGTGCCACCCGCCGTCCTTCAGCATCCTCGAGGGCGAATTCCAATCGGCAGAACTGGGCGCAGGCACCACGGTTGGCACTCCGGCCGAAGCAGTGCTGCGAGGCATAACACACCCCGGAGAAGCTCACACAGAGCGCCCCGTGGACGAAAGCCTCGAGCTGCACCTGCGGCACCTCCTCATGGATGGTGCGCATCTCATCGAGCGAGAGTTCCCGGGCCAGCACCACCCTGGAAAATCCCTGGCTATAGAGCCAAGCCACCTTTCCAGCATCGCGGTTGTCGGTCTGTGTGCTGGCGTGCAGTTCCACCAGCGTGCCGCGCAGCCACTCCCGGCAACGGGCGAGCAGTCCCATGTCCTGCACGAGGAAGGCATCGGCGCCGGCATCGGCCAATTCCTCCACCAGGTGCCGCATCTCCGCCATCTCCTCATCATAGACCAGGGTATTGAGGGTGACATAGACCTTGGCCTGGAACTGGTGCGCATGACTGCACAAGCGCCGAATGTCATCGACCGTGTTGACAGCGGCGGCCCTGGCACCAAACTTCGGTGCGCCTATATAGACAGCGTCGGCACCATGGTCGATGGCGGCGATACCGCACTCCAGGTTCTTGGCCGGTGCCAGCAGTTCCAGTTCTCTCATGATTCTTATCGTATGGCGTTGATATCGTAGGGGGTAGTCTGGTAGACGTAGTAGTTGATCCAGTTGGCGAAGAGCAGGTTGGCATGTGCCCTCCATGTGACCATGGGTCCCTGCTCCGGGTCGTCATTGCGGTAGTAGTTGTGCGGCAGTTCCACATCGTCTCTGATGCCGATGTCGCGCCGGTACTCATTGTCGAGCGTGTCGGGGTTGTACTCCATGTGTCCGGTGATGAAGAACTCCCTACCCTCGCGCGCCATGACGATACCCACACCGCTTTCGGGCGAGTCGGCGATGATGTGCAGCCTCGAGTCGGTCTCGATATCGCAGGCCCTCACCTCCGAGTGCCGGCTGTGGGGCATGGCGAAATTGTCGTCGAAGCCGCGGAAGATGGGCAGCCTCGGGTCGGCGATGTGCTGTTTGAAGATGCCGAACCGCTTTTTTGCGAGCGTATACTTGGGTATTCCGTAGTAGAAATAGAGCCCGGCCTGTGCCGCCCAGCAGATGTAGATGGTACTGGTGACATGGGTTCTGGCCCACTGGAAAATCTCGGTGAGTTCCGGCCAATAGCGCACCTCTTCAAACTGCAGCTGCTCCACCGGAGCCCCCGTCACAATCATGCCGTCGAACCGCTGCTGCCTGAGCGACTCGAAGTCTTTGTAGAACATCATCATGTGTTCCACGGGTGTGTTCTTGGGCGTATGGCTTTTGAGCTTCATAAAGCAGATTTCCATCTGCAGCGGCGTGTTGGAGAGCAGCCTGATGAGGTCGGTCTCCGTTGTGATTTTGACCGGCATGAGGTTCAGCACCACAATCTTGAGCGGACGGATATCCTGCGAGGTAGCCCTCGAGTCGTTCATCACGAAGATATTCTCCTCTTTGAGGAGGTCGATGGCCGGCAGGAGGTCGGGGAGTCTTAACGGCATAAACTAATACTTTAAAGAGAAGTGGTCAAATGTTTAATTATGAGCAGAGTGAAGCTATGCTCCACTCTGCTCTTTGTATCCTGAAAGCCGACAGCAGTCGACTGTTTCTTACCAGAGGCTGAGACGCTGCTCTTTGGGCACGAACATCTTGTCGGTCTCCTTCACATCGAAGGCATCATACCACATATCGATATGCGGCAGGGCGCCGTTCACGCGCCACTCGCCGAGTGAGTGAGGATCGCTCTTGGTGCGGTTGCGTATTTCGGCCTCGGTGATGTTGCCGGCCCACACGCCTGCATAAGCCAGGAAGAAGCGCTGTTCGGGTGTGAATCCGTCGAGGGTGCCAAGTGGGTTGTCCTTCATGGCGTTCTTCAGGGCGTAGAAGGCCACCTGCAGACCGCCGTGGTCGGCCAGGTTCTCACCCAGTGTGAGGCGTCCGTTGGCATTGAGGTCGGGCAACACCTTGATGGCGGAGAAGAAGTCGGCATACTTGCCGGTGCGCTCCTCGAAATTCTTGCCGTCGCTCTCCGTCCACCAGTCGGTCATATTGCCGTCTTTGTCATAGTGGCGTCCCTGGTCGTCGAAGCCGTGGGTCATCTCATGGCCTATCACCACACCGATGGCGCCATAGTTGAAGGCATCGTCGGCGGTCATGTCGAAGAAGGGAACCTGCAGGATACCTGCGGGGAAGCAAATCTCATTGGTGGTGGGGTTGTAGTAGGCGTTGACGGTCTGCGGTGTCATGTGCCACTCGTCTCTGTCGACCGGTTTTCCGGCCTTGTTGTCGATGGTCCATTTGTTCCAGAAGGCTTTCACATAGAAGGTAGCCAGTTTGTCGAGTGCATTTTTCTTGGTGACCTCGTCCATCCAGTCCTGTGCCTTGATACGCTCTGCGAGGGCCACCTGCAGGTTGGCCACGAGCTTCTCCATGCGCTCCTTGGCGGCGGCGGGGAAGTAGCGCTCCACGTAGATTTTGCCAAGTGCCTCGCCCATCTGCGACTCAGTGAGGTTGGTGGCCAGTTTCCAGCGCGGGTGGTTCTCCTTGCGTCCCGACATGGTCTTTCCGAAGAAGTCGAAGTTCTCGGCCTCCACCTCATCGCTGAGCAGGTGAGCCGACGACACCATGACATCCCACTGCATGTAGGCCTTTTTCTCGGCTGGTGTCATGGTGGCGAGCACCTCGTCGGCACCCTTCATGAAGTCGGGCTGTCCGAGTACGAGTTCTCTGAAGTGGTCCGGCTGTACGCCTTCGGCCTCGAGCAGTTCGGAGAGTTTGACATGAGGATATGTCCTTTCAAACTCACCGACGGTCATCTTGTTGTAGTTGGCCTCCACGTCTCGCAGTTCGGTACGCGATTTCGACACCTTGGCCAGTCGGGTCTCCACATTGAGGATGGCGTTCATTTTCTGCTCGGCCACCTTCTGCTTGAAGCCGAAGAGGCGGAACATGCGCACGATGTGCTTCTTATAGGCCTCGCGTATGGCGGTGGTAGCCTCATCGTTGTCGAGATAATATTCTTTCTGTCCGAGCACGAGACCGCCCTGATAGACATTGAGGATGTTCATCTTGGCGTTCTTCTCGTCGGCGCCGAAATAGGTGCCGTAGGGCACGCCGTAGCCGAAGGGCGCATACTTGAGCTGTATGCGGCGCAGGGCATAGGCCGTCTTGGCCTTCTCAATCTCGTTGATGAGCGGCATGGCGGGCGCCACGCCCTCGCGGTTGCGTCGTGTGGAGTCCATGGCGAGTTTGTAGAAGTCGCCGAGTTTCTGCTCCACGCTTCCGCGTGCGGAGGTTTTTCCCGAGAGTTCGGTCAGGATTTTGTTGATGCGTTCGTTGTTGTCACGGGCCAGGCGGTCGAAACTGCCGAAGCGTGAGTAGGCAGCGGGCAGCGGATTGGCTTTCATCCATCCACCGCAGGCAAACTGATAGAAATCATCACCGGGCTTGGCGTTCTGGTTGAGGTCGCCGAGATTGATGCCCGATTTCAAAGGCCCCTGCGCCGATACTGTCAGCGCAAGCGAAGCAAAAGCCATAGCAGTAACAATAGACTTAAAATTCATATAAGGTTTGTTTAAGTATTACACACTCAACTGTTTTCTTGCTGGATTTCCTCCAGCTGCAGGGAGGCATCCTCCCATCGTTCCACCTCGGCGTCGAGCCGTTTCTTCACCTCGGCATATTCGCCTACGAGTTTCATGTCGGCGGCCCCCTCGGGGGTGGAGAGCAGGTTGTCGAGCTCGGCGAGTCGCTGCTCCATCTTCTCGATAGCCGCCTCACAGTCCTTGACGGTCTTCTCCACCTTGCGCAGGCGGCGCTGCCACTCCTTCCGTTCCTCGTAGCTGAGCCGGCCGGCCGTCGGCTCGGCGGGTGCCGGTGCCGCATTGTCGGCGGCAGCCGAGGGCGACCCCTGCTGCGAGAGGCCCAGTTGGCTGAGCGACTCAATCTGGCGGTTTCGCAGGAAGTCGTAGATGCCGCCAATGTGCTCACGCACCTCGCCGCCGCCGAACTCATAGACCTTCGACACGAGTCCGTCGAGGAACTCGCGGTCGTGCGACACGATGATGGCGGTGCCGTCGAAGGCCTTTATGGCCTCCTTGAGCACATCCTTTGAGGGCATGTCGAGATGGTTGGTGGGCTCATCGAGTATGAGCAGGTTCACGGGCTGAAGCAGAAGTTGTATCATGGCCAGGCGGCTCCTTTCGCCGCCGCTGAGCACCTTTACCTTCTTGTCGGAGGCCTCGCCGCCGAACATGAAAGCGCCCAAAATATCGTTGATACGCAGCCGGATATCGCCGGTGGCCACCCGGTCGATGGTGTCGTAGACGGTAATCTCGCCGTCGAGCAGCTGGGCCTGGTTCTGTGCGAAATAGCCTATCTGCACCTGATGGCCTATCTGCAGGCGTCCCTCGAAAGGAATCTCGCCCATGATGCACTTCACGAGGGTGGACTTGCCCTCGCCGTTCTTGCCCACGAAGGCCACTTTCTCACCGCGTTTGATGGTGAGGTTTACGTTGTGGAACACATTGTGCTCGCCGTAGTCCTTGCGCACCTCGTCGCAGATGACGGGATAGTCGCCGCTGCGCAGGCAGGGCGGGAATTTGAGGTGCATACGCGAGTTGTCCACCTCGTCGATTTCGATAGGCACTATCTTGGCCAACTGCTTGATGCGGCTCTGCACCTGCACGGCCTTGGTGGCTTTGTAGCGGAAACGCTCTATGAAGTCCTTCATCTCGGCTATCTCGCGCTGCTGGTTCTCATAGGCACGCAACTGCTGCTCGCGGCGCTCTGCCCTAAGGCGCACATACTCGTCGTAGCGCACCTTGTAGTCGACAATTCTTCCACACGAAATCTCGAGGGTACGGTTGGTGACATTGTTGATGAAGGCCCGGTCGTGGCTCACGAGCACCACAGCGCTCGACGATGCGGCCAGGAACTGCTCCAGCCACTGTATGCTCTCGATGTCGAGATGGTTGGTGGGCTCGTCGAGCAGGAGCAGGTCGGGCTGCTGCAGCAATATCTTGGCCAGCTCTATACGCATGCGCCATCCACCGCTGAACTCCGACGTGCTGCGGTCGAGGTCGGCCCGGGCGAATCCCAGTCCGGTGAGGGTGCGCTCTATCTCTGCCTCATAGCCCTCGGCCCCCATCATGAGGTAGCGCTCATGCTCCTGGGTGAACCGTTCCACCAGGCGCGCATACTCCTCGGAGTCGTAGTCGGTACGGTCGGCCAACTGCTGCTGCATATCGTCGATTTTCCGTTTCAAAGTGATACGGCCGGCAAAGGCCTTTCGTGCCTCCGCCCTCACGGTGGTGTCGTCCTGCAGGCGCATCACCTGCGGCAGATAGCCTATAGTGGTGGCGGCTGGTATGGCCACCGTGCCTGCGGTGGGTTTCTGCTCGCCGCAGAGTATTTTGAGGAGTGTGGACTTGCCGGCGCCGTTCTTTCCCACGAGGGCGATGCGGTCGCGCTCATTGATGGCAAAGGAGGCCTTGTCGAAGAGCGGCTTGACACCGAATTCCACTTTCAGAGACTCAACAGAGATCATGCTATTCTTTACGGTTTTCCAGCAACTGCAGTGCCAGGAGATCACCGCTTCAACGGCCGATATTGCCGCAAAGTTGCTATTATTATGCAAAAGTACATCAAATATCGGCAAAACCCACAATAAAAGAAAAGCTTTTTAAGAATATTCACTTTTTTCTTGTGTATTTGCCGCCGAATATGTAATTTAGCATCGTAAAACCAAGAAAAAACAGCAAAAAATGAACACACTTACCCCCATCATAGCGCAACGTCTGGGTCTGGGCCAGGAGCAGGTGGACAACACCCTTGCCCTGCTCGACGCCGGCTGCACCATCCCTTTCATAGCCCGCTACCGCAAGGAGCGCACCGGCAATCTGAACGAGGTACAGATAGCCCAGATAAGCGAACTCTACGAGAAGCTTCAGGAACTGGAGAAGCGCAAGGAGACCATCCTGAAGACCATCGGCGAGCAGGGCGCCCTCACTCCCGAGTTGGAAAGCCGCATACGCCAGTGCTACGTGAGCAGCGAGCTGGAAGACCTGTACCTGCCCTACAAGCCCAAACGGCGCACCCGCGCCCAGGTGGCCCGCGAGCAGGGGCTGGAGCCGCTGGCCGTGCTGCTCAAGGCGCAGCGCGAGCGTGACCCCTGGCAGCGCGCCGAGGCCTTTGTGAACGACCAGGTGGCCGACGCCGAAGCCGCCATACAGGGTGCTCAGGACATCATCGCCGAGGAAATCAGCGAGGATGCCCGCTCGCGGCAGACTGTGCGCACCGCCTTCGAGCGCGGTGCCATGATCCGCTCCAAGGTGGTGAAAGCGAAGGCCGACAGCGACGAGGCCGCCAAATACTCCGACTACTTCGACTTTGAGGAGCCGCTCCGCCGCTGCTCCTCCCACCGCCTGCTGGCCATGCGCCGCGGCGAGAAGGAAGGCATCCTTCGCGTGACCATCTCGCCCGACGACGAGCAGTGCGCCGAGCGCCTCATCCGCCAGCATGTGCGCAGCAGCAACGAATGCGGCCAACTGGTGGAAGACGCTGTGATAGACGCCTACAAACGGCTCATCAAACCCTCTATAGAGACCGAATTTGCGAACAGCAGCAAGACCCAGGCCGACGAGCAGGCCATCGACGTCTTCGCCGGCAACCTGCGCCAGTTGCTGCTGGCCGCCCCGCTGGGACCGAAGCGCGTGATGGGCATCGACCCCGGCTTCCGCACCGGCTGCAAGGTGGTGTGCCTCGATGCTCAGGGCAACCTGCTGCACCATGAGGCCATCTTCCCACACCCGCCTGTGAACCACCGCATGCAGGCCACCGTGCACGTGCAGCAGATGGTGAAGGACTACGGCATCGAGGCCATCGCCATCGGCAACGGAACCGCCAGCCGTGAGACATCCGACTTCATCAAGGACCTTGGCCTGCCCAAGGAGGTGAGGGTGTTCACCGTGAGCGAAGACGGAGCCTCTGTCTACAGCGTCTCACAGACCGCCCGCGACGAATTTCCCGACGAGGATGTCACCGTGCGCGGTGCCGTGAGCATAGGCCGCCGCCTGATGGACCCGCTGGCCGAGCTGGTGAAGATAGACCCCAAGAGCATCGGTGTGGGACAGTATCAGCACGATGTGGACCAGGGCAAGTTGAAGAAGAGCCTGGACCAGACGGTGGAAAGCTGTGTCAACTCGGTGGGTGTGAACCTGAACACCGCCAGTCAGCACCTGCTCACCTACGTGAGTGGCCTGGGGCCCGCCCTCGCCAAGAACATCGTGGCCTACCGCCGGCAGAACGGTGCCTTCACCAGCCGCGCCCAACTGAAGAAGGTGCCCCGTCTGGGGCCGTCGGCCTATGAACAGTGTGCGGGCTTCCTGCGCATACCCGGTGCGAAGAATCCGCTCGACAACAGCGCCGTCCACCCCGAAAGCTACCCCATAGTGGCGCAGATGGCGAAAGACAGCGGCTGTACGGTGGACCAACTGATAGCCGACAAGGAGAAGCGGAGCCACATCGACATCAAGCGGTATGTAACCGCCAGTGTGGGTCTGCCCACCCTGACCGACATCATGAGCGAGCTGGAGAAGCCAGGCCGCGACCCCCGCGAGCAGATAGAGGAGTTTGAGTTCGACCCCAACGTGACCAGTGTCGACGACCTGGAGGAGGGCATGATCCTGCCCGGCATCGTGACCAATATCACCAACTTCGGTGCCTTTGTCGACATCGGCGTGCATCAGGACGGTCTGGTGCATATCTCCCAACTGGCCAACCGCTATGTGAAGGACGCCAACGAGGTGGTGAAGCTGCACCAACACGTGCGCGTGATGGTGAAGGAAGTGGACCATCGCCGGGGACGCATCTCACTGACCATGCGGTTCTGAAACCCGTCATTGACAAGACAAAATTAAGACCACTAATAGATTATTAGAAGAAATGAAAGATTTTGTATACTATGCCCCCACAGAGGTGGTGTTCGGCAAGCAATCGGAAGAGTGTATTGCCACCATGGTGAAGAAATACGGCGGCCACAACGTGCTCGTACACTACGGCGGTCACAGTGCCGTGAAATCAGGCCTTATCGACAAAGTATGCGTGCAACTCAAAGAGCACGGCGTGGCCTTCGAGCTGCTCGGCGGTGTGGTGCCCAACCCACGTCTGAGTTTGGTACGCAAGGGCATAGAGCTGTGCCGGCAGAAAAGCATCGACTTCATCCTGGCCGTGGGCGGGCCCAAGCCACCGCCTGCCTGCCCGTAGCCTCGGTGCTCACGTTGCCCGCAGCGGGAAGCGAGATGAGCGAGGCCAGCGTAATCACCAATGAAGACGGCGACCTGAAGCTGGGTTACTCCAACGACATCGCCCGCCCCAAGTTCGCCATCATGAATCCCGAACGCACCTTCACCCTTCCGCCCTATCAGACAGCAGCCGGTGTGACCGACATGATGATGCATACCATGGAGCGCTACTTCAGCCACGACGATGACATGACGCTCACCGACGCCATCGCCGAGTCGATACTGCGCACGATGAAAGACTGTATCTACGCCGTGCTCGAAGACCCGTGCGACTACCGCAACCGTGCCCAGATTATGTGGGGCGGCAGTGTGGCCCACAACGGTCTCACCGGCTGTGGACTGCGCGACGACTGGGCCACCCACAACTTGGAGCATGAGCTGAGCGCCATGTTCGATGTGACCCACGGTGCCGGTGTGATGGGCGTGGAAAACGACTACACCCAGCCCGAGAAGACCGCCTTGGAGGGCATCCGTGCCATGGAGCGTTTCTACCACTCCATCGGCATGCCCACCAGCATACACGAGCTGATAGGCCGCGAGATAAGCGATGTGGAGATAGAGGAGATGGTGCGCAAGTGCAGTCATGGCGGCACCACCACCCTGGGCAGTTTCAAGGTGCTCCACGCCGCCGACATGGAGCAGATTTACCGTATGGCAAAATAATCATTTAAAAATCCCACCCCATGAGAATACTGATTATAGGAGGCACCGGCACCATCAGCAGTGCCATCACCCGCCAGTTGGCTGCCAGCGGCCATGACCTGTGGCTGCTGAACCGCGGCACCCGCAAGAGCGAGGTGCCCGCGGGTGTACACCAAGTGACCGTCGACATCAACGACGAGGCTGCAGTGCTGCGCGCCATCGACGGCCTACAGTTTGACTCCGTATGCGAGTTTATCGGTTTCGTACCGGCTCAGGTGGAGCGCGACATCCGCCTTTTCCGCGGCCGCACCCGCCAGTATGTGTACATCAGTTCCGCCTCGGCCTACCACAAACCCGCCCGCAACTATATTGTGAACGAGAGCACCTCGCTGGTGAATCCCTACTGGCAGTACTCACGCGACAAGATAGCCTGCGAGCGGCTGCTGATGGACTGCTACCGCGAGACGGGATTTCCCGTTACCATCGTGCGTCCGAGCCACACCTACTGCGAGCGCAGCATCCCCGTGGGCCTGCATGGCACGAAAGGCTCCTGGCAGGTCATCAAGCGCATGCTGGCGGGCAAGCCCGTCATCGTGCACGGCGACGGGAGTTCGCTTTGGACCATGACATGGAATGAAGACTTTGCCCGTGGTTTCATCGGACTTTTGGGCAACCCGCACGCCATTGGAGAGGCTTTCCAGATTATGAGCGACGAGATCCTCACCTGGGACCAGATATACGGCACGGTGACCGCCTGCCTGGGTGTGCCCTAC
The DNA here is from genome assembly GCA_900318915.1 of uncultured Prevotellaceae bacterium. Lineage (GTDB taxonomy): Bacteria > Bacteroidota > Bacteroidia > Bacteroidales > Bacteroidaceae > Prevotella. Next base: position 52,573 of record ONMI01000009.1, read on the forward strand.
CGGCCTTACCATATATCCTCCGACTTCCTCAGGGCCGTGGCACCCTCTCACTACGACGTGACCGGCAATCTGATTGGCGACAAAGCCGCCTCAGTGGTGTTCGACTGCTCGAAACTGAAACGCGTGGTGCCCGGTTTCCAAGCCACGGTGCGTTTTGAGGAAGGTGTGCGCCGCTGTCTCGCCTACATACAAGCGCATGCCGAATGCCAGCAAGACGACGAGGAGTTTGACGGTTGGTGCGACCGGGTGATTGACGTGCTTGAAGAAGCGAAACACAGTTTCTGAGTCGTCCAATAAAAAAAACCGCACAGACATCATGGTCTGTGCGGTTTTTCAATATATGACACTAAATGTTTTTACTTCACTTTGTCGACGATAGCCTTGAAAGCCTGGGGGTTGTTCATGGCGAGGTCGGCAAGCACTTTGCGGTTGATTTCGACACCAGCCTTGTGGAGGGCGCCCATGAGCTGTGAGTAGCTCATGTTCTCCTGACGTGCGGCGGCGTTAATACGCTGAATCCAGAGAGCGCGGAAAGTGCGCTTCTTGTTCTTGCGGTCGCGGTATGCATAGGTAAGACCTTTCTCCCAAGTATTCTTGGCAACGGTCCAAACATTCTTGCGAGCTCCGAAATAACCTTTGGTGAGCTTCAGGATTCTGGTTCTCTTAGCTTTTGATGCTACGTGATTTACTGATCTTGGCATAATTTTTCTTCCTTTAGATGTTCAACATTGATTTAACGGAGGCAGAGTAAATCGCGTACCTGCTTGGTGTTCGACGGATCGACGATAGCCTGATGCACCAGATTGCGTTTTTGCTTCTTTGTCTTCTTAGTCAGAATGTGACTGTGGTAAGCATGATGTCTCTTGATCTTACCGGTTCCGGTGAAACGAAATCTCTTCTTTGCGCCGGAGTTTGTTTTCAATTTTGGCATTGTTTTGTTTTTATTAATGTTTGAAATGAGCCGTGGCAACGCATATACCGGGCGTTACGCACGTTTTGTCTATTCTTCAGTTTTGTCCTCCTGCAGCTTGCGCAGGGCTTCCTCGCTTATCTTGGCGTTGGCCAGCAGTCCGCCCCCTGCGGGCTGTTCGTTCTCCTTGGCCTGCTTAGCGGCCTCCTTGGCTTCAGCCTCACGCTTCTCGCGGTCCACCTTCTGCTGGCTCTTCTTGGCCACGCCTGCTTTCTTGGGTGCGATGAAGATGGCCATTTTCTTGCCTTCGAGCTGTGGCATCTGCTCCACCTTGCCGTATTCCTCGAGGTCGTTGGCGAACCGGAGCAGCAACACCTCGCCTTGCTCCTTGAAGAGGATGGAGCGTCCCTTGAAGAACACGTAGGCTCTCACCTTGTTGCCCTCGGTGAGGAACTCCTTGGCGTGTTTGAGCTTGAAGTTGTAGTCGTTCTCGCCCGTCTGGGGTCCGAAGCGAATCTCCTTCACCTCCACCTTCACCTGTTTGGCCTTCATTTCCTTCTGGCGTTTCTTCTGCTGGTAGAGGAACTTGGAGTAGTCGATGAGACGACAGACAGGCGGCTGTGCGTTGGGAGAGATCTCCACGAGGTCTACACCCTGCTGTCGGGCCATGTCAAGAGCCTGACGGGTAGGCACCACGGTAGAACCGCCGTCGCCCACGATACGTACTTCCCTGACGCGAATCTGCTCATTCACGCGGTATTGATTGGCATTTTTGTCGTTCTTCATTCAACTGTATTTGATAAGCGGCTGCAAAGTTACGAAGTTTTAGCCGAAAGAAAAAATTTTTTATTTTCTTTTTTTACAAATAACAGGTGATTTTGTGGTATTTTTTTCTATCAGACAGCAATTGGCCGTGGAAGGAGTGCCTTTCCACGGCCAATTTACTATCTGATAAGCAGTTTCGGTATCAGTTGTTGGGTTTGACGTCAGCAGCCTTGAGCATCTCGTCGACCTCGGCGTTGACACGTGCAGCAAACTCCTCCTTGGTCATGGTAGCCTGCTCGCCGCCGCCCTGCTTGCGCATGGACACGAGTCCGTCGGCGCTCTCTTTCTCGCCCACGATCACCATATAGGGCACACGCTTGAGCTCATTGTCGCGAATCTTGCGGCCGATTTTCTCGTTGCGGTTGTCCACCTCGGCACGGATGCCCTTCTCGTCGAGGAAGGCAGCCACCTGGTCGGCATAGTCGTTGAAGCGCTCGGAGATGGGCAGGATGGCCACCTGCTCGGGAGCGAGCCAGAGCGGGAAGTGTCCGGCGGTGTGCTCGATAAGCACAGCAACTGGAAGCGCTGCGGCAGGTTGTAGTCTACCTGAATGGTACCGAGCTGCCAGCGGCGTCCGAGTGCATCCTTCACCATGAAATCGAGCTTGGGTCCGTAGAAGGCAGCCTCGCCGTATTCCACCTTTGCGTTGAGTCCTTTCTCCTTGCAGGCATCAATGATGGCCTGTTCGCTCTCAGCCCACACCTCATCGCTGCCGATGTACTTCTCGTGGTCGTTGGGGTCGCGGAGAGAAATCTGCGCCTCGAAGTTCTCGAACTTGAAGATGGAGAACACAGCCTGAATGATGTCCATGACACGGAGGAACTCGTCCTTCACCTGGTCGGGACGGCAGAAGATATGGGCATCGTCCTGTGTGAAGGAGCGCACACGGGTGAGGCCGTGGAGCTCGCCGCTCTTCTCATAGCGGTAGACGGTGCCGAACTCTGCGATGCGCAGAGGCAGGTCTTTGTAGGAGCGCGGTTTCCATGCGAAGATCTCGCAGTGGTGGGGACAGTTCATGGGTTTGAGCATGTACTCCTCGTCCTCCTCGGGGGTGTGGATGGGCTGGAAGGAGTCTTTGCCGTAGTGGGCATAGTGGCCGGAGGTGACGTAGAGGTTCTTGCTTCCGATGTGCGGTGTGATGACCTCCTGATAGCCGAACCGTTTCTGTATGCGGCGCAGCATATCCTGCAGACGCAGGCGCAGGTCGGTGCCTTTGGGCAGCCAGATGGGCAGTCCCTTGCCCACCCTGTCGGAGAACATGAAGAGCTCCATCTCCTTGCCTATCTTGCGGTGGTCGCGTTTCTTGGCCTCCTCGAGCATGACGAGATACTCATCGAGCATTTTCTTCTTAGGGAAGGTGATGCCGTAGATACGCGTCATCTGGTCGCGCTTGGCATCGCCGCGCCAGAAGGCGCCGGCCACGCTGGTAATCTTGATAGCCTTGATGGCACCTGTCGACACAAGGTGCGGACCGCGGCAGAGGTCGGTGAAATTGCCCTGGGTGTAGGTGGAGATGGTGCCGTCCTCAAGGTCGAGGTCGATGTGCTCGCACTTATACTCCTGGCCGTCGGCCTTGAACTCGGCCAGTGCCTCGGCCTTGGGCACCTCGCGGCGCACCACCGGCTCGTTTTTCTTGGCCAGCTCGCGCATCTTGGCCTCGATGGCGGGGAAGTCTTTCTCAGAGATGACGTCGCCCTCCTTAGGCATCACGTCGTAGAAGAAACCGTTCTCCACAGCGGGTCCGAAGCCGAACTGTATGCCGGGATAAAGTTCTTTGAGCGCCTCGGCCAACAGGTGGGCGGAGGTATGCCAGAAGGTATGCTTACCCTCCTCGTCGTCGAACTTGTAGAGTGCGATGGAAGCATCGCTGTTGATTGGGCGGTTGAGCTCCATCGTCTCGCCATTCACTCCACACGACACGACGTCGCGTGCGAGAGCCGGCGATATGCTCTCGGCGATTTGATAACCAGTTACGCCCTCTGCATACTCACGCACAGAGCCGTCTGGGAATGTGATTTTAATCATGACAATTAATTTTGTTGTTTTCTGAAAATACGGTGTTAAGAGCTTTTGCGGTGCAAACTTACACATTTTTTATGAGAAAGCCGCAACTGTGACCCACAAAAGTGGACAATCGGGTGCAAGAACGTCACTTGGCGAATTTCTTCATCATGCTGTAGGCACCGAAGAGGCCCAGTTCGCCGGCATGTGAGAGGTCGCGCAGCCCCTCCTCTTTCTTTCCGCTGTGTATGTAGGCCAGTCCGCGGTTGAACCACGCCTCGGCCAGTTGCGGGTTGACAGCGATGCCGCGTGTATAGTCGTCGATGGCCAGCATATACTCACTGCGGGCCATGTGCAGATTGCCGCGGTCGTAGAGGATGTAGGCATTGTCGGGGTCGAGCTGCAGCGCCTTGTCGAAGTCGGCTAGCGCACCGGCGTTTTTGAGTTGCGAGTCCATACCCTGCGAGGCAGAGAACTCATTCTCCATGGCCACACAGACCGCTCGCATCCAGTAGGCCAGCACCATTTGGTCGTCGATGCCGATGCAGGTGGTGAGGTCCTCGGCCGCCCCGGTGAAATTCTGCGTCATAAGCGCCGTGACAGCCCGCTGCAGCAGCAGGTCCTTGGCCAGACTGAGGTCGGTGGAGGCCTGAATATCCGCGCTGAGCGAGTCGGCCAGGCTGAACACCACGTTGGCCTGCTTCTCCTCGAGGGTCTTGGGATTGCAGGTGAGGTAGACGGTGTGCCGCGGCCGTGCCTGTTGGTTGAAGGCGTCGAGCGAACGGTCGAACACCTGGTAGGCTTTCACCACGTTGAGATATGGCATGTAGGAGAGCACATACATGGGCATATAGTCGATTTCGAGTCGCCGGTTCTGCACTTTCCCGCGGTAGGCGCTCTCATACTCATGCTCCACGGTTTCCTCATCGGCCACCACAATCTGGTTGTACTTGCTCATGTCCACCTCGCTTTTCTTTCGTGTGAGCCGGGCCTGGTTCTTGGTCCACCGCGGCTGTATACCCACATGCTTGTCCATCTGCGCCTTGAAGATGCGGAACTCATCGAGCTCAGCCTGGTTTTTCATGCCCAGGCGGCGGTAGCAGTCGGCGCGGTTCTGCAGTCCTATCCAGAAGTTGGGATATTGGTCTATCACCTTGGAGTAGTCGCGTATGGCGCCCCTGAGATCGCCGGTTCGGTGCAGCAGGGTGGCGCGGTTGTAGGTGGCCATGAGGTTGTCGGGCTCCATCTTGAGCACGTAGTCGAAGTCGTCAATGGCCCGGTTGTCGTCGCCCACCTGTATACGGAGCAGTCCGCGGTTGTAGTGAGCCAGGAAGTTATTGGGGTCGAGGTCGATGGCGGTGTCATAGTCGGCCATGGCTCCGCGCAGGTTGTTGCGGTTGAGGCGTGCCAGCGCGCGGTTCACATAGTTGCTCACCATCTTGGGTTTCAGGTGGATGGCCTTGGAGAGTTGCTCGTCCGCCCCCTTCCAGTCTTTTCGCGAGAGGCTGATGTTGGCCCTTGTCATCCATGACTCCCCGTCGTAGGGATCCAGCTCGAGCGACTTGTCGAGCCACTGCGCCGCGCTCACGGTGTCGTTCTGCATGAGGAAGACCTCGGCTTTCACGGCATAGGCCCTGGCATACTTGCTCCACTTCTGGATGATGGTGTCGAGGTCGCACTGCGCATGCTCATAGTCTTTCATCTCCACGCGGCAGAGCATGCGGTTGAACCAGTAGTTCTGCGCCGAGGGGTCCTGTCGGATGGCTGTGGAATAATCGGCCACAGCACCGTCGAATTTCTTAAGTTTGATGCGGCAGAGGCCCCTTAGTTCGAAATGCGAGGTGACATACGGATTGAGGGCGATGGCCTCCGAACAGTCGGCCTCGCCCCCCGTATAGTCGTCGAGATAATATTTGGCCAGTCCGCGGAAGAACCAAGGTTCGTAGAGATAAGGTTTTGCGGAGATGGCTTTGTTGAAGTACTGAATGGCGAGCACATAGTCCTCGTAGTATAATGCGCTCCGGCCGTTCATGATGAGCCGGTCTACATTAAACTGTGCCGATGCTCCCCATGCGGCGGAGAGCATGAGCAGGAGGAGTATGAGCCTTCTTGCCATAAAGTGCCAGTGTGCGGTCAGTGCTTGGGTGCCGGCTTGGTGCGGTAGCCGCACTGGTAGCGTCCGGCGAGTAGCGCCTTGAGTTTGCTCTTGATGAGCTGGGCGCGGAAGGGCGAGATGCGGTCGGTGAAGACCTTGCCCTCGAGGTGGTCGAACTCATGCTGCATGACGCGTGCCAGATAGCCCTCCACCCACTCGTCGTGTGGCTGCAGCTGTTCGTCAAGATATTTCACATGGATGCGGGTGGGCCTTGTCACCTTTTCGTGAATGCCGGGCAGGCTGAGGCAGCCCTCTTCGGAGACATCTTTCTCCGTATCGTCGAATTCTATGATATGCGGGTTGATGAACGCATGGCGGAAACCCTTGTACTCGGGCATGTCCTCGGAGATGACGTCGAGGTCGATGACCACCACGCGCACCGGCTTGCCCACCTGCGGTGCGGCCAGTCCGATACCCTCCGAGTCGGCCAATGTGTCGTAGAGGTCGGCTATCAGTTTGTCCAGTTCAGGATAGTCGGCAGGAATGTCCTGTGCCACTTTTCTGAGCACAGGGTTGCCATAAATATAAATAGGTAAAATCATTTTATTCGTCTAGATTCTAAATAACTCTGCAGGATGATGGTGGCGCTGATTTCATCGACCAGGGCCTTGTTCTGTCGGTCTTTCTTCTTCAGGCCGCCGTCGAGCATGGCCTGGTGCGCCATGACGGAAGTGAACCGCTCGTCTACCCAGCTGACGGGAATCTCCGGATGCGCTTTCTGCCACCGTTCGACGAAAGCCCTCACACGCGGCAGGTTCTCGCTGGGCTGCCCGTTGGTCTGTCGGGGTTCCCCCACCACAATGCGCTCCACGTTCTCACGTCGCACATAGTCGTTGAGCCAGTCCATAAGCTGAGACGTAGAAACAGTCGCCAACCCGCCAGCAATAATCTGCAGCGGATCGGTGACTGCTATACCCGTACGTCGTCGACCGTAGTCTATCGACAAGATTCTTGCCACTTCTGCTTATCTTCCGTAGTAAAGCAACCAAGCATCGGGATAGTTGCTTCTGAGTCGGTTGCGGCTCTGCACAGCGCTCGACTTGTCGGCATAGGTGGTAGCCACCACACGGTACATATCGCGTGCCGAGTTGTAAGCCAGCTGAGCATCGTAGCCCTGCGAGCGGAGGCGCTCCACGAGGCCCTCAGCATTCGACTTGACGCTGAAGGAGCCCACCACCACGCTGTAGTCCTTGAGGCCAGCGCCGTTGACCACGGTCACATCCTCACGTCTGACGGGTGTGTTGTCGTAGTTGTCGGTGGTCACGTTGGTAGCCGGAGTTTCCACGAGCGGGGTCACCACGGGCGTTTCTTCCTCGCTGGTGTTGTCACGGCTGGCTTCCTGAGCCTTAGCCTTCTCGTAGGCCTTTTTATAAGCGCTCTCGCTTGATTTGCAACTTGTGAATGCCAAAGCCACGCACAGTCCTGCGCAGATAACCAGGTATTTCTTCATAAGGATATTAAAAATTAAAAATTTGTTTTGATAAAACTACTAATTTCAGAATTTTCTGCGAAGTTACACTTTTTCGGTCAAAGAAGAAGAAAAAAGCTCTATAAAGTTTGTTAAATAGCAAAAATGCAACTTTTTTCACAAAAAAAAGGAGTTTTCCCTATGGGGTTTAAGAAAAGATTTTGTACTTTTGCTATCCGAAAAGATTTAAATCCTAAAATTATGAAACAACTCAGTTACATCGGCGCCTTCATTGGCGGCGCCATTGCAGGAGCAGCCTTAGGTCTGCTGCTTGCCCCCGAGAAAGGAACAGACACCCGCACCAAGATTTCAGACACTGTCCAGGATTTCTGCAAGAAGCACAATCTGAACATCACCCGCAAGGAAGTGGAAGACCTTGTTGACGACATCAAGGACGCCGCTGCCGACGTGGTGGACTAAAGGCATACCAATCACTGACTCAAGCGACTGACTATGCTTTCTAGCGACAAGAATATCGAGACCATCGCCCAACTGGTGGACCAGCTGAAACATTACGCGGAGCTTCAGAAGGAATATGTGAAGCTCGACGTAATAGAGAAGGTGGTCCGTCTGACCACTGTTGCGGCGATGGTGCTTGCTGTTCTTGTGATGCTCATGCCGGTGGTGGTATTCACCTCGCTGGCCGCCGCTCAGGCCCTTTCGCTGCTCACCGGTCTGGGATGGGCCTATCTCATCATAGCGGTGTTTTACCTGCTGCTTCTGGTGCTGCTTCTTGTCAACCGCCGCCGTTGGATAGAGAAGCCATTGGTGAAATTTCTGGCGGATCTTCTACTCAACGAATAAGTCATGGCCACACCTACCGACCCCATTGTATACACATCGCTCGACGACATCCGCGCCCGCAAGAAGGCGCTTCGTGCCGAGCTCAACCGCGACACCCAGCAGATGCGCACGCAGTGGACCGGTCTTTTTGCCAAGCCCGACACCAGCCAGATGCCCGCCCGCCGTCTGAGCCGATTTGTTTCGACCGGTGTGACGGTGTTCGACGGTCTTCTCTTCGCCTACAAGCTGTACAACCGGCTTGGTGGCGGCAAGGCCCGTCTGAAAACGAAAAAGAGCAAGCGCAACGCGCTGCTCTCACTCCTTTTCCGGTAATTGTTTCCTTTCTTCCTTGTTTTCACCCAACTATAATTACTTCTACTGGAGTAATTAGGCGATTCTATTTATCCTACCACTTCACCACCATGCCGTCGTAGGCCATCCGGATATCCGGCGGCAGCAGTTCGTCGAGATCCTTCTGCAGTCCGATGTCATGACAGGCATGAATGAGGTAAGTGCGTCTCGCCCCCACCCTTCGGGCCAGCTGCACGGCATCGTCGAGCAGTTGGTGCGAGTAGTGCTCCCTTTCCCTTCGCAAGGCGTTGACCACCAGGGTGTCCACCCCCTGCAGCATGGCCTCATCCTCCTCGGGAATCGTCTTCATGTCGGTGATATAGGCCAGGCCGTCGAAGAGGAAGCCCAGGATGGGCATCTGGCCGTGCATCACCGTGAGCGGAGTCACCTTCACATCGCCGATGCAGAAAGGCACATGCGGCTCCACCTCTTGCAACTGCAGTTTAGGCACCCCCGGATAGAGGTGCTCGGCAAAGCAGTAAGGCATGGTGGAGTGCAGGGCTTTGACCGTGGCCGGATTGGCATAGAGGTGCAGCGGTCCGAACACGCAGAAAGGTCTCATATCGTCGATGCCCGCCACATGGTCGTAATGGATATGAGTGAGCAGCACGCCGTCGAAAGCTTTGAAGTCGAGCGGCAGAATCTGCTGCCGGAAGTCAGGTCCGCAGTCAATCAGGATGCGGGTGGTATCGGTCTCGAGCAGCGCCGACGAGCGCAACCGCCGGTCGCGCGGGTCACTGCTGGTGCATACCGGGCATCGGCAGCCGATGCTGGGCACCCCGCCCGATGTGCCGGTGCCGAGGAAAGTGAGTTGCATGCTCATAGTTTCAAATGATAATCACCACTTTCAAATGATATTCACCTCAGAATAGATATCGATGCCGAAGCGGTTTTTCACATCGTCCTTGACGGCATTGCAGAGCGTCAGCACCTCCTGGCCGGTGGCCCCGCCCCGGTTTACCAGCACCAGGGCCTGCCGGCTATGCACGCCGGCGCGTCCCAGTGAGCGTCCCTTCCACCCGCACTGCTCAATGAGCCACCCGGCGGGAATCTTCACACGGTCGCTGTCCACCTCATAGAAAGGTACCTGGTCATATTCCTTCTGTATTCGCAGGAGCACCTCTCTGGGCACCACCGGATTGACGAAGAAGCTGCCGGCGTTGCCCTCCACGGTAGGGTCGGGCAACTTGGCCTGGCGGATGTCGATGATGACCTGGCGCAACTGCCAGGGAGAGGGATGGTCGATGCCCCGCGCCTCCAGTTCGTGGCGTATATTGCCATAGTCGAGCTGCGGGCGGAATTCGCGGGAGAGCCGGTAGGTGACCGCCGTGATGAAGAAGCGGTTCTTCCACTCATGCTTGAAGCGGCTGTCGCGGTAGCCATAGCCACAGTCAGAGCCCCGCATAGTGACCAGCCGACCGGTTTCTATCTCCACCGCCTCCACCTCCTGTATGAGGTCCTTGGCCTCGGCGCCGTAGGCCCCGATGTTCTGCACGGCCGACGCCCCCACCTCGCCCGGTATGAGCGAGAGGTTCTCGGCACCATGCCATCCGTGCTCCACACAAGTGGCCACCACATCGTCCCACACCTCGCCCGAGCCGCAGCACAGCAGCACGCTTTCGCCGTCGTCGGAGGGAGCGGAATAGACACCATGTATGGCCGAGCGTACCACGGTGCCGGGGAAATCGGCGGTGAGCAGCAGGTTGCTGCCCCCACCCAGGATAAGCAGCGGCTCTCCCTCGGCATAAATAGCGGGCAGGGCATCGATGGCCTCCTGGGCCGTATCAAACTCCACATACCGCCGGCA
>ONMI01000025.1 GCA_900318915.1 uncultured Prevotellaceae bacterium
CACCTCTTCCCATTCCGAACAGAGAAGTTAAGCCCGCCTGCGCCGATGGTACTGCAATGCAATGTGGGAGAGTAGGAGGCCGCCCGCTTTTTCAAGACTCGAGAGTCCTGTCAGGAACACACGTTCCGGCAGGACTCTTTTTTTGTCTCTCTTATTTATGTTAGGCGGGTTTTATACAGGATGAGTAGCCCCCGCCTTTATTATTTGTCTTCAGCCACCAATTGTATCTCCTTGGGTATTTTTACGTACTTGCCGTTGACTACTATTTTCCATACGCTGCCTTCTTTGTGCTTGAAGGTGTATTTCCCCTCACCGTTGTAGATCAGGTCGCCTACGAAGTCCTCACTGCCGAAATCATTTACTACAGAAAGGCGTGCCTTGTTGCCGGAAAGGATTTCCGCATCGGTCACCAGCCATAGGCGGGTGTCGCGCTTGGCGCCGAAATAGCCCGGCAGCTCACCGAAAATATCCTGGTTGGGCACCATGAGACTGCCGTAGAGGTCCAGTTCCATGTATACCTGATAGGTGTCGTTGTAGAGGTGACATTTGAAAGGTTTTTCCTGTGCAGAAACAGTCAGGGCAATTGCCATAAACAGAAAAGAAAAAAGAGCTTTTTTCATAGATTTGTACATACTTTTTACAAAGATACGATTTTGATACTCAAAACCTTGCACATTTTTAAAAAACTTATAAGGCTCGTTGGTTTTTTTGTTTTTTTTAAGTAACTTTGCAGCCGAATTTATTAGTTATATGGGAAAAAAGATGTTGTTTCCCGACTATATTTTTGAGTCGAGTTGGGAAGTATGCAATAAGGTCGGTGGTATCTACACCGTATTATCTACTAGGGCAAAGACACTTCAGGACAAAATGCCGGACCATATCATTTTTATCGGTCCGGATTGTTGGAAAGAAAAGCCGTGCCCTTTCTTTATAGAGGAACCTGCGCTTCTTGCCAGCTGGAAACAGAAGATGGCCAAGAAGGAAATCTTTGTGAAGATAGGACGTTGGGACATCCCCGGCAAACCTATCGCCATCCTGGTAGATTTTGAACCCTTCTACAAGCACAAAAACGATATTTATGCCCGTCTTTGGGAACTTTATCAGGTAGACAGTCTCCATGCCTACGGCGATTACGACGAGGCTTCCATGTTCTCCTATGCCGCTGGCCTGGTGGTGGAGTATTTCTATAAGGAGCTGCTCAGTCCTGAAGACAAGGTGGTGTATCATGGCAATGAGTGGATGACAGGTCTTGGCCTGCTCTACATCCAGCACCGCCTGCCCCAGATTGCTACTGTTTTCACTACCCATGCCACCAGCATTGGTCGTAGCATAGCAGGCAACAACAAACCTCTCTACGATTATCTCTTCGCCTACAACGGTGACCAGATGGCGGGTGAGCTGAACATGCAGAGCAAGCATTCCATAGAAAAACAGACTGCGAAAAATGTTGACTGTTTTACCACAGTCAGCGACATCACAGCCAATGAGTGCAAAGAACTGCTCGACAAGGAGGTCGACGTGGTTCTGCCCAATGGATTTGAGGACAATTTCGTACCGGCAGGTGCCAAGTTCACTACCAAGCGGCGGCTGGCCCGGAAGAAACTCCTGCACATGGCCAATTGCCTGATGGGCACAGAGCTCGACGATGATACACTCATCGTTTCAACCAGCGGACGCTACGAGTTCCGCAACAAGGGCGTCGACGTGTATATCGAGGCTATGAATCGCCTGCTTAGAGACAAGGAACTGAAAAAGACGGTGCTGGCATTTATTGAGGTGCCCGGTTGGGTGGGCGAGCCCCGCAAGGACCTGGTGGAGCGTATGGAAAGTGGTAAAACTTTTGACACTCCGCTCGAAGTGCCCCTCATCTCGCACTGGCTTCACAACATGAGTCACGACAATGTGCTCAGCATGCTCAAATATCTGAATATGTGGAACAGAAAGGAAGACAAAGTGAAACTCATCTTCCTGCCCTGTTACCTCACCGGCGATGACGGCGTGCTGAACTCCACCTATTACGATATCGTGCTTGGAAACGACCTCTGTATCTATCCTTCCTATTATGAACCCTGGGGATATACACCGCTCGAGGCAGTGGCCTTTAAGGTGCCTTGCATCACTACCGACCTGGCCGGATTCGGCCTGTGGGCACAGAAAGAGGGTGCTTCTGAGATAGAGCAGGGTGTGAAGGTGATACACCGCACCGACTACAACTACTCGGAGGTGGCCGACAGCATAAAGGACACGGTGGCCGCCTTCTCCCAATTCTCGAAACAGCAGGTGCAGAAAGCGCGCACCAATGCCGGCGCCCTGTCGAAGAAGGCGCTATGGCAGCATTTCATACAATATTATTATCAGGCATACGACATAGCGCTCAGCAAGGCCGAATGCCGTAAAAATCAGGAATCATAATTATTCACAATCTATAAGAAAATGAAAATCAAAGCTGACTATGCAAACGCTCCGCAGTGGAAGGAGCTTGCAGTGAGATCTAAGCTGCCTGAGCAGCTCAAGTGCCTTGATGAGCTCGCACACAACATGTGGTGGGCTTGGAACTATGAGGCAAGAGACCTCTGGAGAAGTCTGGATGAAGAACTTTATGAGGAAGTGGGCCACAATCCCGTACAACTCCTCGAACGACTGAGCTATGACCGCAAGCAGGAGCTTGAGGCCGACAAGAAGATAATGAAAAATGTGAAGGAGGTATATGCCAAATTCCGTGCCTATATGGATGTGAAACCTGATGCCAGCCGTCCCTCCGTGGCTTATTTCAGCATGGAGTATGGTCTGAACCAGGTGCTCAAGATCTATTCGGGCGGTCTCGGCATGCTGGCCGGCGACTATCTGAAAGAGGCTTCCGACAGCAATGTCAATATGTGTGCTGTAGGCTTCCTCTACAGATTCGGCTATTTCAAGCAGAGCCTCAGCATGGACGGCTCGCAGATAGCCAACTACGAGGCACAGAACTTCAACTCGCTCCCTATCGAGCGCCAGCTTGATGCCGACGGCAATCCCCTTGTGGTAGATGTACCCTACATGAACTACCAGGTGCATGCTTATGTGTGGCGTGTCAACGTGGGACGTATACCTCTCTACCTGCTTGATACCGACAACGAGATGAACTCTGAGTTCGACAAGCCCATCACCCACTCGCTCTATGGCGGTGACTGGGAGAACCGTCTGAAGCAGGAAATCTTGCTGGGTATAGGCGGTATGCTCACCCTGAAGAAACTGGGCATCAAGAAGCAGATTTACCACTGCAACGAGGGACATGCCGCCCTGTGCAACCTGCAGCGTCTCTGCGACTATGTGCGCGAGGGCATGTCGTTCAACCAGGCCATGGAGCTGGTGAGAGCATCTTCGCTCTATACCGTTCATACGCCTGTGCCTGCCGGACATGACTATTTCGACGAGCAGCTCTTCGGCAAATATATGGGCGGCTATCCCGCCATGCTCGGTATCACCTGGGATGAGTTCATCGGTATGGGCCGCCAGAATCCGGAAGACCACAACGAGCGCTTCTGCATGTCGATTTTTGCCTGCAACACCTGCCAGGAAGTGAACGGTGTGAGCAAGCTGCACGGTTGGGTGAGCCAGAAGATGTTCGCCCCCATTTGGAACGGATACTATCCTGAGGAGAACCATGTGGGCTATGTGACCAACGGTGTCCACTTCCCCAGTTGGGCCGCCACAGAGTGGAGAAAGCTCTATGCAAAATATTTTGATGCCAAATTCATGGGCGACCAGAGCAACGAGCAGATATGGCATGCCATCTACAATGTGCCCGATGCTGAAATCTGGGAGACCCGTATGGCGCTGAAGAAAAAACTCGTCGACTATATCCGCGACAAGTTCCGTGAGACATGGCTCAAGAACCAGGGTGATCCCTCGAGAGTGGTTTCACTGCTGCAGAAGATCAATCCCAATGCGCTGATGATTGGTTTCTGCCGCCGCTTCGCCACCTACAAGCGCGCACACCTGCTCTTCACCGACCTGGAGCGCCTCTCCAAGATTGTGAACGACCCTCAGCATCCCGTGCAGTTCATCTTCTCCGGTAAGGCTCACCCCGCCGACGGTGCCGGACAGGGGCTCATCAAGCGCATCTTTGAGATCAGCCAGCGTCCGGAGTTCCTGGGCAAGATTATCTTCCTCGAGGACTACGACTTCCGTCTGGCCCGCCGCCTTGTGTCGGGTGTTGATATCTGGATGAACACGCCTACCCGTCCGCTCGAGGCATCCGGTACCTCCGGTGAGAAAGCCGAGATGAACGGTGTGGTGAACCTCTCCGTGCTCGACGGATGGTGGCTCGAGGGCTACCGTGAGGGTGCCGGTTGGGCACTCACCGAGAAGCGCACATACCAGAACCAGGCCTATCAGGACCAGCTCGACGCTGCCACCATCTATGGCCTGCTGGAGAATGAGATTATACCGCTCTACTATGACAAGAACGAGCAGGGATTCAGCAACGGCTGGGTACAGGTGATCAAGAACTCCATCGCCAAGATTGCTCCTCACTACACCATGAAGCGTCAGCTCGACGACTACTACAGCAAGTTCTATAACAAGTTGGCCGCACGCAGCGAGAAGTTGCATGCCGACAATAACCAGATGGCCAAGGAGATAGCTCTGTGGAAAGAGACCGTGGCCGAGCGCTGGGACGCCATCAAGGTGGTGTCGAAGGAAAGCAACCTCAATGAGGCCGGTGCTGAGACGGGTACCGAGTTCAAGGTGAAGTTCGTCATCGATGAGCAGGGTCTCGACAATGCCGTGGGACTGGAGTTTGTCTCTGTGATGACCGACGAGAAGGGCGAGGACCGCATCTATAAGGTCTATCCCTTCGACTTGGTGGCCAAGGAGGGTAATCTCTACACCTTCGAGTGCCGCATCAAGCCTGCCAAGGCCGGTTCGTTCAAGACCGCTGTGCGTATGTATCCGAAGAACGACCTCCTTCCGCACCGTCAGGACTTCTGTTATGTGAAGTGGCTCTTCTAAGGAATTCTGCGGTCTGCAGCAATGCAGACGTGAGAGATATAAAGTTCAGCCCCTCTTCCGGTCATCGGGAGAGGGGCTGAATGGTTGTTGATGTGACTGGAAACAGCTGTCGTTCGCCGGGACTACTCTGGTAGACCGAAATCGGTCTGGCTTTCCATGTCGTCCATGTCGCTGTCGAACGAGCCCATCTCGTCGAAACCGCTCATTGCGTCGCTTTCGTTATCTGTGGTCATCAGGTGGTTGAGCAGATTTCTTATCTCCTCACGCTCGCGCATGGCCTTGGGCAGTTTCGCGATGAGCCGAAGCCGGTCGGCATGGTGCATGGAGCCGTCGAGGAGGAGGAAATAGCCCAGCTCGTTGTCTATGTTCTCTTCGGTCACCCTGCAGAGGCAGCGGTTCAGACCTTCGGCTTGGCGGGTCATCTTTGAGAGGAGGCTGGCTCTTTCCTCCTCGGTGCATCCCTCGGTGTAGTATTGTGAGAGAAGCCGGTCCATGTGGCCGCTGTACAAGGCCACCGAGTCGGTGAGCTGTTGCCAGCGGTCGTTGATACGGGTGCCGGAGACATGGGTATTGCCGGGAACGGGCGAAAGTTTCACCCGGATGGTTCCAGGCTCCAGAAATAGAAGGGCGCTCGTCTCCTCGTCGTGGGCCCGGTAGATGATGCACTGGCGTATGGAGTCGGCCCGGCCTTTCAGTTCGAATTCACCCTTCCTCACCACCATGGTGTCGAAGGGAAGTCCCGTCTCAAAGTCCATAGTAGCAAAGAGGGTGTCGCCTTCGTCGATACCCTCTGTAGTGCCTTTTATTCTGTAGCTGTTGCCACGGCATGCCGTCAGCAACAGGCCTGCCAAAAAGAGGCAGGCCCAGTTGTTTCTTGTCATGTATGATGGGTTAGATGAGATATTGCGAGCTGATGCTCTCATTGGCGCGCACACGGCGGATGGTTTCGGCAAACATGCCGGCCACGGAAAGCTGCTTCACCTTCTTCGACCCCTTTTCGTAGGGTATGGAGTCGGTGAAGACAATCTCCTCCAGTGCCGAGGCATCGACGCGCTCAGTGGCGGGACCGCTCATCACACAGTGTGAGGCACAGGCTCTCACGCTCTTGGCACCAGCGGCCTTCATGATGTCGGCAGCCTTGGTGATGGTGCCGGCGGTGTCGACCATGTCGTCGACCACAACCACGTTCTTGCCTTCCACATCGCCTATGATCTGCATAGAGGCCACCTCGTTCGGGCGAACGCGGGTCTTGTTGCAGAGCACCAGCGGACAGCCCAGATACTTGGCGAAGGTGTTGGCGCGTTTGGAACCGCCCACATCGGGCGAGGCGATGACCATGTCTTCCAGTTGCAGACTCTGCAGATAGGGCAGGATAACCCCCGAAGCATAGAGGTGGTCCACCGGCACATCAAAGAACCCCTGTATCTGGTCGGCGTGCAGGTCCATGGTGATGACGCGGTTCACACCGGCCACACTGAGCAGGTCGGCCACCAGCTTGGCACCGATGCTCACACGCGGTTTGTCCTTGCGGTCCTGGCGTGCCCATCCGAAATAGGGTATCACGGCGATGATGCTGTGGGCGGAGGCACGTTTGGCTGCGTCGATCATCAGGAGAAGCTCCATCAGGTTGTCGGAGTTGGGAAATGTGCTCTGCACGAGAAACACATCACGGCCTCTGACGGAATCCTCGTAGGAAACGGCAAACTCACCGTCGGAGAAATGGGTGATCTGGAGGTTGCCCAGCGGACAGCCAAGGTTCTCGCAGATTTTCTCTGCCAGGTATCTTGATTTTGTACCTGAGAACACTTTGAAGGGTCTGTTTTCAATCATTGTTTATTGTCAAGTTAATGGATGTGAAGGATCATTCAATCATGGACCGCAGCTTGCTGAAATAGGCGATGATAGCCTTGTAGTCGCACTCTTGATGGATGTTGAAGCGGTCCCAAAGGTCGTTGCCTATCACCACACCGCCGAATCCCAGGTCGCGCGCCATTTGTGCATTGTCGAGTGTCATGCCGCCGTAGGCATACACATACTTGTCTATCAATCCGTTTCGTGCTGCCAGACTTAGTGCTTTGGTGTCGGGCTGCTCATTGCCCCACATTTGGAAACTGGTATGGAGAAACACATAGCGGCATTTTTTCTTGGCCTGCCGTATGTCGTCGGAGAGTGTGCAGGTGCGGCTTATCTTGCCCTTGTAGCCGTCGGGTTTTTCCTGGGCCATGTCGTCAAGATGGATGCCGCCGAGCTTGAACTCGTCTTTCAGATAAAAATGGTCGTGAACGGTAATTCTGCGGTGATAGTCTTCGGGAAGCAGGGAGAGCAGCCGCTCGGCATAAATGGGTGACTCGCCTGGCTTATAGAGGTGCAAATCGTCCATTCCCTCCTCGAAGAGGGCTTCAAGTATTTTGTCTTCTTCTACAAAATACCGTGGCTGTGTCAGAATAACGAGCTTCATTGAATGTTCAATACACCTCGACTGTCGGGTCCGAAGACACACACTGGGTGATTCCGATGCAAAAATAGAAAATTTATAGCAGACAGCCAATTTTTGGTACTACAAAAACACTGTCCAAGGCAAAAAAGAGTTCTGCTCCGCTCTTTCACGGTTGTGCCTGCCTACTGCCGCTGTCGGTTTGCGAGGAGGCGTTTTTGAGCCTTTTGGGCAGTTTGATGGCGTCTTTCTGCGCTGTGACATAGGGGAAGAATTTCAGTACTATCGGAATGATGAGCAGGTAGGCTGCCATCAGAATGGCAAGTGAAAGGATGGCTGTCCATTCTGGTGAGAGCCCCAGCCGTTTCACAATCCCCACCAGCTCTATCTGTATGGGGTGGTGGGTCAGGAGAATGATGATGGAGTAGTGGCCCCAATAGGGCACAATGGGCATGCTCTTGATTTTCTTGGCCAGCAGAATGATGGCCATCAGGCCTGCCGCACCGCAGGTGTAAAGGAAAAACGGATTGAAGGGGTACTTGTTGTCGATATACCGCACACGTCCGTGCGTGAAGTAGATGGTGTAGGCCGCCAGCAGCACGATGATTATCCATAGGTACTTGTCGAAGCGGTTGGGCAGGAGCAGATTGGTGTATTTGCGCATCAGGAATCCCATGCAGAAGAAGGGCAGCGCGGTGAGAGCCGTGTCGAGATAGGCGTATACATGGCGCGTGCGGGGCAGTCCCATGTAGTAGCCCCAGATGCCCAGGCCCAGACATACGGTCACAATAAATAGGATGCGGCCGCGCGGCAGCTTCTGGCTCACATAGTAGATGCCGTAGAAGTAGAGGTTCATGATGAAGAGGCACCACAGAAACCATACAGGGCCGTTCTCGATGTGCTTGTAGGTCCACACGCCCCACACACCGTCCCAGCCCCGCATCAGACCTGCGTAGCGCTCACCGATGTCGGTAAAGTAGTAGAGCAGGGCCGGCATGGCCAGCGACACTGTTATGTAGAAAAACAGGAAGGGTATGAGCAGTTTGTTGGTCTTGCGGATAAGGAACCCCAGAAAATTCTCGTATGGCTTGAAAAAGAGTCCTGAGAGAAAGAAATAGAGGGGCATACGGCATGCCATGGTATATTGGTCGATGAGAAAATGGGTCTTCGTGGTGTATTGCAGATGATGAAACACCACCAGCAGTATGCAAAACCCCTTGGCCAGATCTATAAACTCTATCCGGCTCTTCTTCTCCTGCGGAGGAGGACCCGGGGGTGTGTGGACGGTCGATGGCATGTGCAGTAGATGTGTTGTATGCCGCAAAATTAGGAAAAATCCACCACATCTACAAGTTTTTGACCGCGCCCGGGGGCTTTTTCTCAAAAAATATTGTAAGTTTGCAGCATATGAGCAAACCGGTATATATATTAGAAGAATCGCGCCTGCGCGCGAACCTTGAATTAATCAGTGATGTGGCCCGCCAGACAGGTGCCGAAATCATCCTTGCTTTCAAGGCCTATGCCCTGTGGAAGACCTTTCCCATCTTCCGTGAGTATATCCATTCCACTACGGCCAGCTCGCTCAGCGAGGCGCTACTGGCCTATGAGGAGTTCGGAGCCAGTCCGCATACCTACTCGCCTGCCTATACCGACGACGAGATAGACCGTATAGCCGGGGTGTCGAGCCATCTCACCTTCAATTCGCTGTCGCAGTATGACCGTTTCCACGACAGGACCCTGCACACCAACGGAAGCCTGCTGTTGGGGCTCAGGGTGAATCCGCGCTACTCGGAGGTGGGCACCGACCTGTACAATCCCTGCTCGCCGGGCACCCGCTTCGGCGTGACAGCCGACAAGTTGCCTGCCGTCTTGCCTTCCGACATCACCGGTTTCCATTGTCATTGCCACTGCGAGAGCGGCAGCGATGTGTTCGAACGCACGCTTGCCCATATCGAGGGGCAGTTTGCTCCCTGGTTCTCTCAACTGCAGTGGATCAACTTTGGCGGCGGCCATCTCATGACCCGAGCCGACTATGATGTGCCGCGGCTTGTGCGGCTTTTGCAGGGTTTCGCCCGCCGCTATCCCCATCTGAAGATGATTCTCGAGCCGGGAAGCGCCTTCGGCTGGCAGACCGGCTACCTGCTCTCGCATGTGGTGGATGTGGTGGAAGACAGCGGCATAAAGACAGCCATCCTTGATGTGAGCTTTACCTGCCACATGCCCGACTGCCTTGAGATGCCCTATCATCCGCAGGTGAGGGGGGCTGTAACCGTAGAAGACCCCGAAAACCTTGCCGATGCAGGGGGATATGCTTACCGACTGGGAGGCAACAGCTGTCTCTCGGGCGATTTCATGGGCTATTGGGTGTTCGACCACCCTTTGCAGGTGGGCGAGGAGATCGTCTTCGAGGATATGCTCCACTACACCACCGTGAAGACCAATCTCTTCAACGGCATCACGCATCCCTCGATAGCGCTGCTGCATACCGACGGTACACTGGAGATGCTGCGCGAGTATGGCTATGCCGACTATAAAAGCAGGATGGACTGACGCAAATGCTAGGATAATCGCTGCAAAATACCTTTTTTTGAAAAAAAAGAGGTCAAAAGTTTGTGGGTTCAGAAAAAAGCTGTATCTTTGCACCGCATTTAGAGAAATGCTCCTGAAAAGGGTAATGCGGAAATAGCTCAGTTGGTAGAGCACGACCTTGCCAAGGTCGGGGTCGCGGGTTCGAGTCCCGTTTTCCGCTCACATTTTGAATAAATAGTTGAGACGTGATCTCAAACGCCCAGGTGGCGGAATTGGTAGACGCGCACGTTTCAGGTGCGTGTGCCGCAAGGCGTGCAGGTTCGAGTCCTGTTCTGGGCACATTTATTCAAGGTGAATACATGTTGGGGAGGTGGCGGAATTGGTAGACGCGCTACTTTGAGGGGGTAGTGACGATTGTGTCGTGGGAGTTCGAGTCTCCTCCTCCTCACCATGATTCTTATTGTTTTTATTGTTGCGGAAATAGCTCAGTTGGTAGAGCACGACCTTGCCAAGGTCGGGGTCGCGGGTTCGAGTCCCGTTTTCCGCTCTTTTTTGTATTTTGGAAAAACAATCAATGAACTTATACATTCGTTATTTTGACCGAGAGGCATTAGTGGCTAATGCCGATGAAGCTATCGATTTTCTGCGCGCAATACCCGAGATTGAAGTGGTGCCTTCGCTTGAGGCCGACATACGCGACTATGTGGCCGGTGATGTGTTTTACCCCAAGCGTTATAAGGTACGTCCGAGAGTGTATTTCATCATTATCAAGACAGAGGCTGCCACCATGCTCGACTTCAAGCAGAAGAAAGCATTGCGTTCGAATGTCATGCCGGGTGGTGAGCACCGCGAGGCCACGACTCCCGCACTCACCAAACTCAATGAGGAAAGACCGGGTTGGTATGAGGGAGCGCTCGACTTCAAGCGGGTGGTGCTGGTGCCTGCCACCGGCAAGCATGAGTATCGCGACACGCATTTTGTGGCACAGGTGAAAGCCTTGTCGGGCATCGACTGCTACAACCGCATCGTAGACCATCTGCGCGACCGTGTCGACAGCCGCAGCCAGTTCCCCTCGGCCAAAGGCAAGAATTTCAAGTTCAAGTTTTTGGGCGACTGGAAATAATCCGTCGTCAACCATTAAAAACACACGATTGTTGTTATGAACAAAGTAATGCTTATAGGCAATGTGGGCAAGGATGAGCCCAAGGTGAAATACTATGACCGCGACCAGGCCTATGCCACCTTCTCGCTGGCCACCACCGAGCGTGGATATACCCTGGCCAACGGCACGAAAGTGCCCGACCGTACCGAGTGGCACACCATCGTGATGTGGGACCGGCTGGCCAAGTATGCCGAGCGCTACATACACAGCGGCGACAAACTTTATATCGAGGGCCGCATCCGCTACCGCACCTATGACGACCAGCAGGGCCGCCGCCGTTATGTCACCGAGATTCAGGCCGACACGCTCGAGATGCTGGTGTCGAAGAATCCGCGTCAGGAAGAACGCCGGGAGGAAAAACCGTCGAACCAGGAGGAAGCTCCTTTCTGAAATTTTCAACTAAATCGGAAAGGAATCTGTTTTGGACTGGTTTGCCTCTCTTGCCTCCACGCTCAGCGAAGTGCATTTCATCGCACCCACGCTGAGCGTATATATTGCTATCCTTTTGGTGGTGCTGCTGCTTTGTGTCTCCGGATTTGCCAGCAGCTCGGAAATTGCCTTCTTCAGTCTGTCGCCCTCCGACCTCAATGAGCTGGACCCTGACCACCGTGTGGCCGACTCGCGCATTGAGCAGCTCCGTGCCGACAGTGAGCGCACGCTGGCCACCATCCTCATCACCAACAATCTTGTGAACGTGACCATCATTATGCTCACCAACTATGTGTTTGCCAATATCGTCGATTTCGGCATGGCGGCATGGTTGCAGTTTCTGTGTGTCACGGTATTGCTTACCTTTGTGCTGCTGCTCTTCGGTGAGATTATTCCCAAGGTCTATGCCCGGCAGAACACGCTGAGATATTGCCGATGGGCTTCGGGTGGCATTATGTTCGCCCGCCGGCTGTTCTGGCCGCTGGAGAACGTGCTCATGAGCAGTGGCTCGCTGGCCGAAAAGGTCATGCACAAGGAGAACCGCATACTGAGCGTCGACGACCTGGAGCAGGCGCTGGAGCTTACCGACAAGAGTGAGATAAAGGAGGAGCAGAGCATGCTGCAGGGTATCATCCGCTTCGGCGACGAGACAGCCAAGGAGGTGATGACCCCCCGCCAGGATATCGTCGATATCGACATAAGCAGCACTTTCAACGAGGTGCTCAGTGCCATCGTGGAAAACAACTACAGCCGTATGCCGGTGTTTCAGGGCAATACAGACAACATACGGGGTGTGCTTTATATCAAGGATTTGCTTCCGCACCTGGAGAAGGGTGCCAACTTTCGGTGGCAGTCGCTCATCCGCCCGCCTTATTTTGTGCCTGAGACAAAGAAAATAGACGATTTGCTGCGCGAGTTTCAGGAGAACAAGGTGCACATGGCCATTGTGGTCGACGAGTTCGGCGGCACCAGCGGCCTTATCACCCTGGAGGATATTCTGGAGGAAATAGTGGGCGAGATAAACGATGAATACGACGAGGAAGAAAAGATGTACTCGCGCCTGGCCCCCAATGTGTATGTCTTCGAGGGCAAGACGCTGCTTTCCGATTTCTGCCGTATCCTTTCGGTCGATGCCGATGAGTTTGCCGATGTGGAAGGTGATGCCGACTCACTGGCCGGACTGCTGCTGGAAATCAAGGGCGACTTCCTGAAAGTTCACGAGACGCTTACTTACGGTTCCTACACCTTCGAGGTTCTTGAAATCGACGGCCGCCGGATCTCCAAAATCAAGGTGGTGGTGGCTGCTCAGGGCGAGAACCGCACATAGCAGCGGTCGTCGAACGAGAGATTGCCTTCCATCACGGCCTTGGTGGCTTTGTATCTGCCTGTCATCAAGGGGTCTTCTTCTATAATGCGTTGCAGCTCGCGCTCACTCTCACCAAGGGTGGGCATGAGGTGCGGATAGCCGTCGGTGGCCAGCACAATCTCATGGGCACCGTGGGCGGGAATCACTCTTACATGCTCCATGGCTATCTCTGTGCCGTCGACCACAGAAAAAGTCTTGTTCTGTCCTTTACACGACTCGATGATGGCGCCAATAATGGCGTCGCGCCCTTTGTCGTGCCGGCGCAGACTTACCACTGTTTCTTTACCTTCCGCCAGCAGGCGGTGTATCACCTCGGCGCGGCGTATGGCGTTGGCTTCCTCGGCCGGTTTCGGGTTCTCATAGAGGCGGCCGTCTACCATGCATAGGCAGTCGCCTATCATCCATACCTCTTCCTTCCTTCTGCTGTAGACAGCCACACTGGCCGTGAGCCTGCATTCTGGACGGCTGTTCACCGTGTCGGGCGAGATGCCGTATTCCTGGTAGGCTTGTGCGATGGTGTCGGTGAGATGGCGGCATAAGGCGGGGCAGTCGGCATCGGACGGGGCGCATGCTATGGCATCGCGCAGCAGAAGCATGGCCAGGCGGCCGTTCCGCATGTCGGGGCGGGCCTGCCAGGGGCTTTTGCTGGTGCTGCCGTCGATGACGGCTATGAAATCATGAGTTGCCACGGCCCCGTCTTCGCATGTTTCGGGGCTGTGCTTGCCGGTGGTTGCTGTCTCTATCAGTGTCATGGGCCTTGTGCTTGGTGGGACGGTATGGCTTCGGTGCGGTCTTGCTGTCTTTTGTAGGCTGGCCAGGCCTGCTGTTGCCGTAGCTGGGCGGTGGTGTGCCGCCAAAGAGCTGGCGGGCCAGTTCTGGATGCCCCAGGCGGCGCAGATACTGCTCTATGGCGCGGCGCTGCTCGGGCTTGTACCAGAAGAAGAACTGCCGCTGTGCCAGTTTCTCGTCGGTCGTCTTGGCCGACTGCACCGGCTGCAGCGTATAGGGGTCATAGCCGGTATACCATGTCTCGGTGCTGATGGTCATGGGGGTGGGGGTGAAGTCCTGCACCTGTTCCAGCTGGAAGTCGAGCCGTTTGGTGATGATGGCCAGCCGGGCCATGTCGAGAGCGGTACAGCCGGGATGGCTGCTGATGAAGTAGGGTATGATTTGCTGCCTCAGATTGCCCTCGCGGTTTATCTTGTCGAACACTTCCTTGAAACGCTCGAAGAGCGAGAAACTGGGTTTCCGCATCAGGTGCAGCACGGCATCGCTGGTGTGCTCGGGCGCCACTTTGAGCCTGCCGCTCACGTGGCGCTCTATCAGCTCGCGGGTGTAGGCGCATGCGGCGGCATCGGTATGGGCGTCGCCGCTCTCATGCAGCAGCAGGTCATAGCGCACACCGCTGCCTATGAAACTTTTCTTGATGCCGGGCAGACTGTCTACGGCATGGTATATCTCCAGCAGCTTGCTGTGGTCGGTGTCGAGGTTGGGGCAGATTCGGGGATGTATGCACGAGGGACGCTTGCACTTCATGCAGAGTTGCTTGTTCTTGCCGCCCATGGCGTACATGTTGGCCGAGGGACCTCCCAGATCGCTCAGATAACCTTTGAAGTCGGGGTCGTCCATCACCTGCCGCACCTCACGCAGTATGCTCTCCTTGCTTCTACTCACGATAAACTTGCCCTGGTGGGCGCTGATGGTGCAGAAGGCGCATCCGCCGAAACATCCCCGGTGGATGTTGACGGAGTGTTTTATCATGTCGAAGGCGGGTATGCGTTTGCCCTTGTATTTGGGGTGAGGCAACCGGGTGTAGGGATACTCGTAGGTGGCGTCGAGCTCTTGGGTGGTCATGGGCGGGTAGGGGGGATTCACCACTGTGGCGGTGTCGCCCGTGAGCTGTATCAGCCGGTGGGCGTGCCACCGGTTCGACTCTTCCTCTATGTGGCGGTAGTTGTCGGCTTCGGCCTTCGGGTTGCGCAGACATTCCTCATGGCTGTGCAGCATGATGTCGCCGCCGGGCTCACCGGGGGGGATACTGTCTTTATGGGTGAGATACACGGTTTGTGGAAGGGCGTGTATCCGGTCGGCACCGGCGCCCTGATCCATGAGGCTGCACAATTCCACGATGGCTTTCTCGCCCATGCCGTAGACGATGAGGTCGGCGCCGGCATCATGCAGGAGCGAGGGCCGCAGGCGGTCTTGCCAGTAGTCGTAGTGGGTGAGCCGGCGCATGGAGGCCTCGATGCCACCCAGCACCACGGGCACGTCGGGATAGAGCTGTTTCAGTATCCGGGTGTAGACGATGGTGGGATATTCGGGCCGGCAGTCGTGCCGTCCGTCAGGACTGTAAGCATCCTCCGAGCGCAGCCGCTTGTTGGCTGTGTATTTGTTCACCATAGAGTCCATGCACCCTGGTGAGATGCCGAAGAAGAGGCGTGGCTTGCCCAGCTTGCGGAAGTCGCGGTAGTCACCGTGCCAGTCGGGCTGCGGCACGATGGCCACTTTCCATCCTGCCGCCTCTATCGCCCTGCCGATGACAGCGGCTCCGAACGCCGGATGGTCAACATAGGCGTCGCCGGAGAAGAGGATCACGTCGAGTTGTGACCATCCTCTCAGTTCCACTTCCTTCTTGGTGGTGGGGAGCCAGTCGCTGAGGCGGTGTTCTGCCATGGTCAGGGCTCGCTTTCGGTTGCGGGCTCTTCGGCGGTGGGCTTGTGTTCCTGGTAGAGGGCTATCAGGTTGGCCAGACCCAGCGCTTTCATGTCGGAATGGTAGAGCACGTCGAGGCACAGGTCGAGCAGGTCTTTGTCGTTGCCGCTTTCGGTGCTCAGTATGGAGCGCACGTTGAACCTGAGTTTGTCGAGCACGCTTTCATCGACGATACCGTTGCTGTCGACGAGATGCTCCAGCAGGTTGTATTTGGCCAGTGTGGCCAGATGGCGGTCGGTGACGTCTATTTTGCGGGTGCCCTTGCTGTTGGCTGTTATTTGGTAGGTCATATTCTGATGTTTTTTGGGTTATTTCAGCAGATAGTTGAGAATGCCTCTCATCACAGCATTGCGGTCGGCCTCCCGGCAGATGCACTCGAAGGGGAAACCGATGGTGAAGGTGCGGCAGTCGCGCCCGCTGTAGGCCACGGCGGCGCTTCGTCCGTCGGCATATTGCAGGGCGCAGATGCTTTGTGCCGTGTGCTGGAGCACATCGGGAGCCACGGCGGCATAGTGCTGCTCGTTGAGGGTGCGGTAGGTGTCGAAGTTCATGCCCATGCCGCTTACGGTGCTGTTCTGTGTGCCTCGTGCGCTTCCGCCGTAGGAGAGGCGCAGCACATCGTTGAGGAAGCGACGCTCCGAGGCCGAGGTCATGTCGCTTCCTATGTAGGCGCCGCTTGTCATGAGGCGGCCGCCTTTCTTGAGATAGGCTTCCAGCTGCTGCCGCATCATGGCCGAGAAGGTCTTGTAGATGACGAGCGAGTGGCCGTCGTCTTTCTCCAGACCCAGCATGAGGTCCACGCAGTCGGCCTGGCTCAGCTTGGTGCGTCCCGACTCGACAGCCTCGCTGGAGACACTGATGATATTGTACTTGCCGGCCGAGTGGATGGCGGCGGCGTGGGTGCGCACCTGGTCGAAGTCGTTGCCGGCAATGAAACGGCCGGTAAGCTCGTCGGAACAGAATCCGAGGGCATTCTCGCCCTCACGTCCGCGCAGGTTGTTGTCGAACACTTTCTGCCGTCCTGCCCATCCCGGCATGGGGCCGTAGGTGACGCCGATGTCGTCGTCGAGGTCAAAGCCTTTCCGGTCGCCGGTGTCGACGATGGAGGGCGAGGAGAGCCGGTGGAATCCGTTCACCACCATGACGGTGCTGGCGGCATGGGGCTGATAGGCGGCCGAGAGCACCTCGGTGGGGAAACTCTCACCACCGTCGTTGGCGGCCGTCACCTTGAAGTGATAGAGCAGTCCGGGCTGCAGGTCGATGGCGCACTGGTTGGTCTTGATGACGATGCCGTTGTCGAAACCACCGTTGCCCACCGCTGTGTAGAGCACGTAGCGGGTGGGGATGGAAGTAGCCTCCTGCGGGTCGAGCACGGGGTTCCAGCTCAGTTTCACCCGTCCTTTCGATGACATCTCCATTCTGAAGTTGTTGGGTGCCAGGGGCTGCACGGTGAAGGGAATATCGTGCATGTCGCTTACAAAGCGCAGAATGGTCTTGTAGACCGACCGTGCCAGGGTGAACCTGAAGTTGGGGTCGAAGCCGTATTTCAGGTCACCGAAGTTCTGGTGCGACAGGGTCTCGAGTATGGCCGACGGCACGGAGGGCAGTCGGGTCTCGCTGTAGTTGCGGTCGTAAAGGGTGCGTTTGGTCCATTTGTGGAATTTGGTCTGCAGGTCGCGGTAGGCACCGTCGAGCAGGGCCGTGGCAAAGAAGCGCGACACGTCTCTCGTCACTCCGCTGTTCAGCCGACCGCCGTTGTGGTCGGTGGTGCAGATGGAGAGAGAACCCACCAGTTCGTTGCCGCCGGTCTTGTCCCATCCGGCGTCGCTGTGTATGGAGAGCTGCAGCTCCAGCGGCACGCGCTTGCCCTGTGCGTTGGGTACGAAGACGCTGCCCCCTGCGAGCCATGTGGCGAAGTAGGAACGTGAGTTGAGGTCGTCGCGGTAGTCGTCCTTCCCGTTGAAGGGACTGTACACGGAATCGGGTGCTCCGGCCCATTGGGCGAAGTAGCGGGTGCCCTCGAGGGTGCGCGGCAGTCCGCTGCTGGAGCCGCCGCGTGTCACATTGCCCATGCCGCCGCCTATCTTCACGGCGTCGGCGGTCACATAGCCGCCGCTGCGGCTGTAGTTGGTGAGCACCACGCAGTTGGCGGTGCTGCATCCCTCGTCGAAGTCGAAGGTGCCCAGATACACCCATGTGTTGCCGCCCATGCGCTGGTTGACGTGGAACACGGTGCGCTGCCCTTTGTGGTAGACGGAGTATTCGGCGTCGTCGACAGAGTTCTGCAGGGTGGTGTAGCTCACGTAGACGGCATGGCGGCCGGTCTTCTGGAAACGGGGCTGGTAGAGGATGCTCCCGGCTTTCTTGGCCGATGAGGTGGCTGCCGACATGCGTGCCGTGCCGGCGCGGAATGGATTCTCTCCGGCCGCATAGGTGCCTGTATGGTAGGCGAATCCTGCACCGGGTGCCGGTTGCCATCCGTTGCTCTCCTTATACCACTCCGGGTGAAGGGCATCATCGTTGTCGATGATATACTCGGCTTTCTGCCAGTCGCGTTCTCTCGACGACCACACGATGGCGCCGGCATTCTCGAGCATGGGGATGAGGTAGGGGATGACGATGGTCTGGGTGAAGAGGTCTTCCGTGGTGCAGAAGAGGTTGGGGCGCTGCCATTTCCATCTGCCCTTGCCGATGTCGTAGTAGCGTCCGTGACTGGCGGAGATGGCCAGATGCCTGCCCTGCAGGCCATGGCGCGGCTGGAGCGGTTTCGACACGTTCGTCACCCAGGGGTTGCCGTCGTAGTCTATCCGTCCCCAGCTCATCCGGTTGTCGTCCTGGTCTTTGAGCCGGTTGGGTATCATCTCCTCAAGGGCCATGCCGTTGGTCACCACCCGCAGCTTGTAGTCGTCGAAGGCGCCGGGCACGCATTTCTTTACTTTCTTGTAGATATGGTTCACCGTCTCGCGTGTAAACTGCTGCCGGGCGAAACGGTCGTCGGCGGTGATGGTCAGCGTCTGGCTCATATCGTCGGTCTTGCATGAGATGAGCCGGCTGTTGAGCCTCACTCCCTCGACGGGTGTCTTGTAATCCTCGAAAAAGTCTTGCAGTTTTCTCTGAAGACGGTTAAAGTCGTTGGCGTCCTGGGCCCACATCGCTGTGGCGAAAACTGTCAGGAGCCAGCCCAAAAACATTCTTTTTACCATTAGTTGGTTTCTCCGATCGTAAAGTTCTCGGGGTGTTTCCCCTTGAATCCTATATAGTATTGCTTTATTTCCCTCATTTGTCCTTCCACATCGCCGTTGGGCACCACGGTCTTGGTGCATCTTATCAGCTTGCGCTCATAGTCCACCGCATAGAGCAGGATGGGGATGCCTGCTCCCAGCGCTATATAGTAGAACCCCTTCTTCCAGTTGGGGTTGCGTGAGCGGGTGCCCTCGGGTGTGACGGTGAGCTTGAACGAGCTGGCCTCTCTGGCGGCAGCCGCCAGATTCTCGGTCATGCTGGTGTGTTTGGACCTGTACACCGGTATCCCGCCCAACCGTTTGAAAAGCGGACCGAGCGGCCAGAAGAACCACTCTTTCTTCATGAGAAAGTTGATTCTCCACCCCTCGGCTCCAGCATAGAGTTGTCCGAGCACGAAGTCCCAATTGCTTGTATGGGGTGCAAGGCAGATGATGTACTTGCTGGGGTGCTCCTCGGTCACTTCCTTGGTCCACCCCCCGCGTTTGTACAAAATCCATCTGCAAAATTGTCTCCACATATCTGTACCTTACTACTTGACTACTTGGGTTTGGTGAGATAGCCCATCTGGTCGATGATCTCAGAAATACTTTCGGCAAAGTCATGCGCCAGCTTGTCGTAGTATTTCTTCTGGCTCATGCCCGGTTCGGGGTGGGATATGCGGCTGATGAAGTCGTTGCGTGTTACGATGATCGACGTGAGCAGCGACTCTACATTCTCCTCATGCACACCGCCCTCATAGAGCGATATGGCAATGCATTCTGCAAACACATCATCGCAAATGGTCTGGATGGTTCGCTTTAAGTCTCTTTTGTTTGGCATGTTAAAAATGGTTTTGTATTGTATTGGGCAAACGGATGCACAGATGAAAGCGCTTGGGCCCGCACGACCTTGCTTTGCAGTGCATCCTGTCTACAAGGCAAAGATAAGAAAAAAAAATGGAATGGCATCAAGGTAATGAAAAAAAATGTTTCATTATTTTGTTTTTTGAACCATTTCTTTCCATATATCAGAATTAATGAGTATTTTTGCATAGTTTTTCGAAACAGTGTTTTTATTTAAATCATAGGTAGTATTTTTATGGAAAAAAGCTTATTGCAACAGGCAAGAGCCGCTTATCAGCCCAAGCTGCCGAAGGCTCTCCAAGGTGCAGTCGAGGTAAAAGAAGGCGCTCCCACGCAGAGCGTTGACAATCAGGACGAAATCAAAGCCCTGTTCCCCCATACCTACGGTATGCCGCTCGTAGAGTTTGTAGAAGGTAAGGAAAATGTTTCACGCAAGATGAATGTGGGCGTGATTCTCAGCGGCGGTCAGGCCCCCGGCGGCCACAACGTGATTTGCGGACTTTTCGACGCCGTGAAGCGTCTTGACCCCGAAAACCGCGTCTATGGCTTCATCCTGGGCCCCGGCGGACTGGTGGACCACAACTATATGGAGCTTACTCCCGAACTGATAGACGAATACCGCAACACTGGCGGTTTCGACATGATAGGCAGCGGCCGCACCAAGCTGGAGCAGGAAAGCCAGTTTGAGAAGGGTCTCGAGATTATACGCGAGCTCGACATCAAGGCCATCGTCATCATCGGCGGCGACGACTCCAACACCAACGCCTGTGTGCTGGCCGAGTATTATGCTGCCAAGAACTGTGGCGTGCAGGTGATAGGCTGCCCCAAGACCATCGACGGCGACCTGAAGAACGACCAGATTGAGACAAGTTTCGGCTTCGACACGGCCACCAAGACCTATGCCGAGCTGATAGGCAATATTGAACGCGACTGCAACTCTGCCCGCAAATACTGGCACTTCATCAAACTGATGGGCCGTTCGGCCAGCCATATCGCTCTGGAGTGCGCTCTGCAGTGCCAGCCCAATATCTGCATCGTGTCGGAAGAGGTGGAGGCTAAGGACCTGACCCTCAACGATGTGGTGGAGCAGATTTGCAACGCCGTGGCCTGCCGTGCCGAAAAGGGCGACAACTTCGGCGTGGTGCTCATTCCCGAGGGACTTATTGAGTTCATTCCTGCCATCGGCCGCCTCATCGACGAGCTCAACGACCTGCTCGCCATGCACGGTGCCGAATATAAAGACCTGGATGCCGACGCCCAGCGCGCCTATATCCTGGAGCACCTCAGCCCCGAGAACGCCGCCACCTTCGAGACGCTGCCCGAGGATGTGGCCCATCAGCTGTCGCTCGACCGCGACCCCCACGGCAATGTGCAGGTGTCGCTCATCGAGACCGAGAAACTGCTCTCTGAGATGTGTGCAGCCAAACTGGAGAAATGGGCTCAGGAAGGCCGCTACAAAGGCAAGTTCGCCGCCCTGCATCATTTCTTCGGCTATGAGGGCCGCTGCGCCACTCCCTCGAACTTCGACGCCGACTACTGCTATGCACTCGGTGTGAGCGCCGCCCAGCTGATAGCCAACGGCAAGACCGGCTACATGGCCATTGTGAAGAACACCACAGCTCCCACTTCAGAGTGGAAGGCCGGCGGTGTGCCCATCACGATGATGATGAACATTGAGCGCCGCAACGGCAAGAACAAGCCTGTGATAAGAAAGGCGCTTGTGGAGCTGGAGGGCAAGCCATTCAAAGAGTTTGCCGCCCACCGCGACGTATGGGCCAAGGAAACCTGCTACGTCTATCCGGGCCCCATCCAGTATTGGGGACCTTCGGAGGTGTGCGACACCACCACCAAGACACTGGCTCTTGAGCATGAATAATATCTGATTTCAGTCATCAGGCCGAATCCGCATGCCATGGACCTGGCGTGAGGATTCGGTCTTTTTCTTTTAATAAGCGAAATATGTCTCACAGTTCTGCCACTAACGAGAAACATGCCGGAAAGGCTCCTCTGCTCCAGCGTATGGGGCACTGGATGCGGCGCCGGCCGGCTTCGCTGTGGTGGACACTGTGCCTCCTGGCCCTCTCCGTCTATGTGTGGCTCTTCTACACCTTCTTCGTGAGTCCTTTCGGATTCAGGTGGAAGGCGCTCTACGGCGACCCCCACTATCCCGAGGGCTACGACATACATGGCATAGACATCAGCCACTACCAGGGAAAAATAGACTGGGACAAATTGCGCAACGCCATGGTGACGCGCAGCCCGCTGCGCTTCGTCATGATGAAGGCCACCGAGGGGGCCAGCCTCGTCGACGAACGGTTTGAGGAAAATTTCTACCAGAGCCGCGAACATGGTTTCATACGCGGCGCCTACCACTTCTGGAGCAACCAGTCGTCGGCCCGCGACCAGGCCTATTTCTTTCTCGACAAGGTGAAACTCGAGGTGGGCGACCTGCCGCCTGTGCTGGATGTGGAGTCGCATCCCGACGGTGTGTCGACGGAGGATTTCCAGCGCGATATCCTCACCTGGCTTCACATCGTGGAAGACCGCTATCATGTGAAGCCCATTCTATACACCTATTACAATTTTAAGGAGAAGTATCTCAGCGACGAGCGCTTCGACGACTATCCCTACTGGATAGCCCACTACTATGTGAGCAAGGTGCAGTACAAGGGAAAGTGGAAATTCTGGCAGCACACCGATGCCGGCGCGCTGCCGGGCATCAACGGCTATGTTGACCTCGACATCTACAACGGCAGCTACTACGACCTGAAACAGCTCACCATCCAGGCCGGACACGACGAGTTCTCGGCAGGTGAGATTTACGACTCGCTGGAGGTGGAAAACACAAGCGACGCCCAGTCGCCGACCGATGAGGTGGTGATAACAGACAGTCCCAATCCCTGAGCGCAGGCTATGAGCTGCCCGGCATCGCTTTCGTAGAAACCGCTGATGATGAGCATTCCGTCGGAGGCCATCACCTCGCGCAGCTCCGACATGTCGTTGAGCAGAATGTTGCGGTTGATGTTGGCCACCACCACGTCGAACAGTCCGTCAACATGAGAGAGCACCTTGATGTCGCCGGTGAGCGCCTCCAGATTGTCCACATGGTTGAGCCGGGCATTGTGGCGCGTGTTCTCCACACTCCACTCGTCGATATCATAGCCCACTACCTCGGCTGCGCCCGCCTTGGCGGCCACGATGCCCAGAATGCCCGTTCCGCAGCCGCAGTCGAGCACCCGCTTGCCCCCCAGGTCAAGGTCCAGCAGCGCCCTCACCATCATCCGCGTGGTGGCGTGGCATCCCGTGCCGAAAGCCATCTTGGCATCTATCACCACATCCATCACATCGGGGTGCTCTGGGGTGGGGTGCAGGGTGTCGTGTATCACGCACCTGCCGTCTATGTCGATGGGTTCGAAACCGTTGTTTTCCCAGTCGGCGTTCCAGTCTTTGTCTTCCACATCGTGCAGCGTGTAGCTCACGCTGACGCCCTCGATGGGAAACTGGCTGAGCGCCTCGTCAAGCGCCTCCTTGTCGAAAAGGGCCTCCTGCACATAGCCCACCAGGGTGTCGCCCTCGGTCTCGAACGATTCGAATCCGGCCTCGCCGGCCATTGCGGCCACCAGTTCGTAGGCTGTGTGCAGTTCTATGTCTGTACTGTCGTCAATCTTGGCAACGAAAATGGCTGATTGGTATTTCATTTCCGCTATTGTTAAAAAATCACTGCAAAATTATAAAAAATAGGGAAAAACCTACCATGTATTAGGGTTTTTCCTTAATTTTGCAAGAAATGCAGTATTATTTTTGCACTGTGAAAGAATGAACAAACATTTTAATACTTTACTGTCATGAGAAGATATCTTTTACTTTTATTGGTTTTGGGGGGCGTGTCTCTGTCTGTGATGGCGCAGGATGATATGTACTTCACTCCGTCTAAGCAGAAGAAGCAGGCCGCTGTGGAGACCCCCATAAAGGGGCTCGACATGAGTGCCGACGAGTATAACCGCCGTGGGCGCAGTTCCTATGAAAAGATAGGCACCGACAGCCTGGGCAATGACATCATCGAGTTTCAGGCCGGCGACGGTGTCTATCCGGAGATGGACACACTCTATGCAAGCTCCAAGCTCGACAAGTTTTATGACGATGAGGACGACTTCTACTACTCACGCCGCATGGGTCTCTACGACGGCTTCTACGGCTGGTACGACCCGTTCTTCTATCCCTATCACGGATGGAACCGCTGGTACTATCCCTATGCAGGCTACTATCCCTGGTACAGTGGATGGTACGGCAGCTGGTATTGGGACTGGTACGACCCCTGGTTCTACACCGGATGGTACGGCTATCCCTATTATTGGGGCTACCCCTACTACTGGGGATGGGGCTATCCCTACTATGGCTACGGTTACAGCTATGGCCACGGACATGGCGGCTACGCCCACCACGACCGCGGACTGACACCGCGCGGACAGGGCACTGTGTCGCACGGCAGAGGCTACACCACCGCACAGCACGGCACCTTCGGCGGCTCGGCCGTGAGAGGACGCAGCACGGGCAGCAGCGGTACCTACGCCAACCGCAGAACAGGCTCCAACGGCACCTTCGGCGGCTCGCGCAGCAGCTCGTCGTCGCGCAGCAGCAGCTGGACACCCTCGCGCTCATCTTCCAGTTCCTCGAGCTCATACGGCTCCTTCGGCGGCGGCAGCCGCTCGGGTGGTGGCTCGTTCGGTGGCGGCGGCAGTCGCTCGGGTGGCGGATTCAGTGGCGGTGGTCATTCCTCCGGTGGCGGCGGCAGCCGTTCGGGAGGCTTCGGCGGCCGCAGATAAGCCCCGGCCTCTATGGCGTCATTATTGGAAATACAAGAATTGTCTATCATACATACATTAAATTAAAGACTTTACAGCAATGAAAGCAAGATATATCGTTTGGGCGCTGATGATGCCCGCAATCCTCACTGTCTCAGCACAGGAAACCTATGAGAACGCCAAGATTGTGGGCGAGGACCTCAACGGCACGGCGCGCTATGTGGGTATGGGCGGCGCCCTCGACGCGCTGGGGGCCGACCTCTCCACCATCGGGTCGAATCCTGCCGGTATCGGACTCTTCCGCCACAGCACCGCCAGCCTCTCCATGGGCATGGTGTCGCAGGCCGACGCCATGGACTACAGCCGCGGCGACAAGACCCATGCCAGCTTCGACCAGATAGGCTTCGTCTATTCCCGCCCCTCAGGCGGCGACTCGTACATCAACTTGGCGTTCAACTACCACAAGAGCCGTAACTTCAGCTACATCCTTTCTGCCGACGACCGCCTGCAGAATGCCTCGCAGAACAAGTTGACCTATGAGAAACTGCGCAACGGACTGCTCTATCCCATCAGTGAGGATGGTACGGTGGATATGGACCACTGGTATGCTTCGTGCAACCAGCTCGACGATATCTACACGCGCAACCTGCTCAATGCAGCCGGCGACGGTTCGCTTTATTACTATCCCGCCTCGCAGTATATCTTCGACCGCGCCCATGAGGGCTATGTGGGTGAGTATGATTTCAACATCAGCGGCAACATCCATGACCAGGTGTTCCTTGGACTGACAGTGGGCTTGCACGATGTGCACTATAAGCACTACTCTGATTATACCGAGAAGTTGGAATCCAATCCTGAAGGCATCGACCAGCTCAACGTCTACGATGAGCGCCGTATAACCGGTGTGGGAGCCGATGTGAAACTGGGTGTTATCGTGCGCCCCGTGCAGGATTCGCCTTTCCGTATCGGACTCTCCGTGGCTACTCCTACCATGTACGACCTCACCACCCGCAACTACACCGAGGTGAGCGACGGCAACTATACCGTGTATAACAGCGAACGCTACGACTATGAGGTGTATACCCCCTGGAAGTTCGGCGTGAGTCTGGGCCATACCTTCGGCACTACACTGGCCCTGGGTGCCAGCTATGAGTTTGCCGACTATGCTCATGTAGACCAGCGCTATAAGACCGACGACCGCGACTACTATTACTACTCGTATGAGTCGTCGGAGAGCGACAAGGAGATGAACCGCCACACCAAGAACACCCTGAAGGGCGTGTCGACCCTCAAGGTGGGTGCCGAACTGAAGCCCTATCCTGAGCTGGCCGTGCGTCTGGGCTACAACTATGTGTCGCCCATGTACCGCAGCGACGGCTTCAAGGACGGTACCCTCGAGGCTGACGGCTCCCTCTTCGCTTCGGCCACCGACTACACCAACTGGAAGTCGACCAACCGCATCACCTGCGGCCTGGGCTACATGCTGGGCAAGGTGAACCTGGATCTTACCTACCAGTACTCCGCCACCGACGGCGAGTTCTCGCCCTTTATGAACTATGTTGACAATGCTGATACCTCGGAGAACAACGTGGCTAATGCCGTGAATGTGAGCAACAAACGCCATCAGCTGCTTTTCACTATCGGCTATCACTTCTGAAATGCAAAAAAAATATAATATTCTGTATTTTATGAGGCAGTTTTTTGGCTGAAACAAGAATATGGAGTATATTTGTGCACTCTTTAATCCCGTGGGCTCCGCGTGAGGAGCGTAAGAAGGGTTTAATTTGAGCAATAAAATGATTAGTTTTTTTAGTGGTTAATTTAGTTTTAGTAAGTATGATTAGGGGATTTGTCGTGAGACAAGTCCCCTTTTTAGTGTTCGCCCGGCATGATGAATCATTGTGAGCCGCATGACATCTCCTCCCTGCCGGTTTCCCCAGACATCAAAAAAGGCAGGCTCCATCATGACGTCTTGTCAGGATGGAGCCTGCCGGCTCAATAGGGGAGGGGTGTGTGCCCGGCCTAATTGTCGTATTCGTCGGATATCTCCTCTGCCTCCTCCAGGCTCAGGTCTTCCGGGTTGGTTTCGTAAGTGGTGCGGTAGCTCTCCTCGGTGAGCATATCCTCATCGTAGGTGTCTTCATCGTCAGGATCGTTGTAGTGGTCCTCAATCTCCATGTCTTCCTCGTCCTTTTCCTCTTTCTCCTCGTCGCTGAACAGACGCCGGGGCTTTTCAGCCTCAGGCTTGGCCTTGGCGAAGATGGCCTCCACCCAGGAGCCCTTGCTTATCTCGAGCACCTCGAAGCCGTCGTTCACCTTCTTCTCATACATGCCGCCCGGTTTGCGGAGTCTGTCTTTGGGCAGAGTGGTGGTGCTGATGTCGAAGCCCGACTCGATGATGTCCTTGATGCTCTGCGAGAGGCTCTCCCAACCGCCGCCGAAGTTGCGGTCGAGCACCTCGATGAGTTTGGCGGCCGTGATGTGGCGGATGTTCTCGTAGGTCAGGTCGGTGACACGCAGGATGGGACGTTTCTTCACCGCCCATTTCACCTTGGTCGACTCGTCGGTCCTTACGAACCCTACCTTGAAGCCTCTTGCCTCATATTTCTTTATTATTTCTGGCTTGTCTATCTTTATCTCCTCTATATCGAACGCACTCCTTACAATGTCGCTGTAGTGGCGCATGTTGTCTTTAAGGTCGGCGTCTTTCTCGGCACTCTCCCAAAGGCGGAAAATGTCGTTCTCTTGTAAGTCCCAGACATTGCTTTTGTTCAATGTCTTTAAAGTCAAGGCTCTTCTGTCTTTCATTACTTTAATTATGTTCTGTTTTTTGTTAGTCTCTATCGTCAAGTACACGGAATTTACTCCGGAAGGAAACAATGTCGGCCGCATCCACCTCAGCGCTGACGGCAGTAACGGCACCCGTGCGCTCTTCTGCCAGGAGTCTCCCCTTGGCGTCGATCACCGCACTGTGGCCGCAATAATCGCAGGAGGGGTCTTGCCCCACGCGGTTGGCACCCACCACCACGGCCTGGTTCTCCAAGGCGCGTGCCCTGAGCAGCGTGTCCCAAACCGCTATGCGCGGCACAGGCCAGTTGGCCACATAGATGATGCCGTCGTAATCGCCCCGGTAGCGGCTCCACACGGGGAATCTCAGGTCGTAGCACACAAGCAGAAGCCATCTTATGCCGCCGTATTCCACCACAGTGCGTGTCTGGCCGGCGGTGTAGTGCAGTTGCTCGCCGCCATACCCGAAGAGGTGCCGCTTGTCGTAGAAAGCCACGCTTCCGTCGGGTTTTACGAAGTAGAGGCGGTTGCGGTACTCCTCTCTGCCCCCTTCGCACGTCTGTACAGCCACGCTGCCGCAGATTGCGGCTTCAGTG
Organism: uncultured Prevotellaceae bacterium; assembly: GCA_900318915.1. Taxonomy (GTDB): domain Bacteria; phylum Bacteroidota; class Bacteroidia; order Bacteroidales; family Bacteroidaceae; genus Prevotella. Next base: position 27,895 of record ONMI01000025.1, read on the forward strand.
CGCTCTGCCATGCGCCTCATCCATGCGAGCGACCATCCGTCGCCCTCCGCCATGCCCGTGGGGTCGGTGGCGAATCCTGTGCTCCACATCTCGGGCAGCACATAGAGTTGGCTGCCGGGTGCTTCGGCCATGAGCCTCTCGGCCTCGCGGGCGTTACTCTCTCTCTGGCCCCAGCTGATGTCGGTTTGCAGTATGGTTATTCTCATGCATGCTGCGCAGCAGTCTGCTGCCATATTGTCTGCTGCAAAAATAAGTACTTTATCTCATGTATGCAAGATTTTCAAAAAATTTTTTGTTATATTCCTTTTTTGCCCTATTTTTGCCGTATGAATGCACCTTTAGCCGAGAGAATGCGCCCCAGAACCCTCGATGACTATATAGGCCAGCGGCATCTGGTGGGTGAAGGCGCCGTGCTGCGCCGTATGATAGAGTCGGGACGCATAACCTCTTTTATACTGTGGGGCCCTCCCGGAGTGGGGAAGACCACGCTGGCACAGATTATAGCCCATAAACTGGAAACGCCCTTCTACACGCTGAGCGCAGTGACCAGCGGCGTGAAGGATGTGCGCGACGTGATAGAGCGGGCGCGCAACAACCGTTTCTTCAACCAGGCATCGCCCATCCTCTTCATCGATGAGATTCACCGCTTCAGCAAGAGCCAGCAAGACTCGCTCCTCGGGGCCGTGGAGAAAGGCACCGTCACCCTGATCGGTGCCACCACCGAGAATCCCTCGTTCGAGGTGATTCGCCCCTTGCTCTCCCGCTGTCAGCTCTATGTGCTCAAATCGTTGGAGAAGGACGACCTGCTCCAGTTGCTGCACCGCGCCCTGACCCAGGATGTGGAACTCTCCAAGCGCAGCATACGCCTGGAAGAGACCGGCGCCATGCTGCGCTATAGCGGCGGCGATGCGCGCAAGCTGCTCAACATCCTGGAACTGGTGGTGGAGGCCTCGCCCGAAGGCGAGGTGGTGATAACCGACCGTATGGTGGAGGACCGCTTGCAGCAGAATCCGCTGGCCTACGACAAGGACGGCGAGATGCACTACGACATCATCTCTGCATTCATCAAGAGTATACGCGGCAGCGACCCCGATGCTGCCCTCTACTGGATGGCGCGTATGATTGAGGGCGGAGAGGACCCCAAGTTCATCGCCCGCCGACTGGTAATCAGTGCAGCAGAAGACATCGGACTGGCCAATCCCAACGCACTCCTGCTGGCCAACGCCGCTTTCGATGCGGTCATGAAGATAGGGTGGCCCGAGGGCCGAATACCGCTGGCCGAGGCCGCCGTATATCTGGCTGCCAGCCCCAAGAGCAACTCCGCCTACCTGGGCATCGACGCCGCCCTGGCCAAGGTAAAGCAGACGGGCAACCTGCCCGTGCCGCTCCATCTGCGCAATGCACCCACCCAACTCATGAAGCAGCTCGGCTACTCCGACGGCTATAAGTATGCGCACGACTATGCAGGCAACTTCGTGCAGCAGCAGTATCTGCCCGACGGAGTCATGAACGAGCGGTTCTGGCATGCCCAGCACACCCCCTCAGAAGAGAAACTCTACCAGCAGATGCTCCGCCTCTGGGGCAAGAGATACGAGCAGTAGAGCAGGGCATGCGAGACTCTTTTCACCCCAAAAACGGCTCCGTATTCCCCCAAAAACGCAAGAAAAGCGAAAAAAACCGAATTTTTAGAAAAAAGTAGCAAAAAAATTTGGTGGAACCGACAAAATGCCCTACCTTTGCACACGCAAAAACAAAAAGGCTCCCTAGCTCAACTGAATAGAGCATCTGACTACGGATCAGAAGGTTG
>ONMI01000080.1 GCA_900318915.1 uncultured Prevotellaceae bacterium
GATATCGGAGATACGCCGTGACGCCGAGAAGGAGTACGACCTGGGCGATGTGGACGAGGAGGTGCTCAAGGACTTCCTCTCGAAGCTCGACAAGGAGATTGAATTTGAAGAGGAAAAGAAATAAAACCCTAACAATCTAAATCCGGACACAATATGAAAACAAGACTTCTGCTTGCAGCAAGCCTATGCCTGCTGGCTATTACGGCGCAGGCCAAAGACTACAAGTACAAGACTGTGGAGGGCGACCCTACACAGACCCGCATCTACACCCTGGACAACGGACTGACGGTCTACCTCTCTGTGAATAAGGAAGAGCCCCGCCTGCAGGCCAACATCGCCGTGCGCACCGGCTCGCGCAACGACCCCGCCGAGACCACCGGTCTGGCCCACTATCTGGAAACCCTGCCGCCGAGGCACCTTATCTCGACGAGATTGAGGCCCGCTATGAAGTATACCGCACCCTGACCGACCCTGCGGCACGCAAGAAAGCCTATCACGAGATAGACAGTGTGTCGCAGATAGCCGCCAAATACTTCATTCCCAATGAGTATGACAAACTGATGTCGGCCATCGGCAGCGAGGGAACCAATGCTTATACAAGCACTGATGTGACCTGCTATGTGGAGAACATCCCCTCGAACGAGATTGAGAACTGGGCCCGTGTACAGGCCGACCGTTTCCAAAACATGGTGATACGCGGTTTCCACACCGAGCTCGAGGCGGTGTATGAGGAAAAGAACATCGGCATGGCACAGGACAACCGCAAGATGTGGGAAGCCCTCTATGCCAAGCTCTTCCCCTCGCATCCCTACGGCACGCAGACCACCATCGGCACGCAGGAACACCTGAAGAACCCCTCCATCACGAATATCAAGAACTACTTCAAGCGCTACTATGTGCCCAACAACGTGGCCATCTGCATGGCGGGCGACTTCGACCCCGATGAGGTGATAGGCATCATCGACAAATACTTCGGCTCCTGGAAACGCAGCGACAACCTGAGCATTCCGCAGTTCGGACCGCAGCCGGCCATCACCTCGCCCCAAGACACCACCATCGTGGGAAAGGAAGCCGAATATCTGTTCATGGGTTGGCGTTTCGGCCGTCCCAACGAAGGACAGAGCGACACCCTCAACATCATCAGCCAGGTGCTAGCCAACGGCAGCTGCGGCCTCTTTGAGACCGACCTTGAGCAGACCATGAAAGTGGGCAGCGCCGGTGCCTTTGCCGACGAGATGGCCGAGTATACCCCCTTCGTGCTGTACGGCTACCCGAAGGACAACCAGACCCTGGAGGAACTGCGCGCCCTGCTGCTTGAGGAATTGGGCAAGCTGAAGAGAGGCGAGTTTGACGATGACCTGATACCCGCCGTGGTGAACAACAACAAGCTCACCTTCTACCGCAACCTTCAGAACAACGGCTCGCGCGCCAGCCTCATGGTCGACGCGTTCATCAACCAGCAACCTTGGGAGGATGTGGCCCACTACATTGAGAAGATATCCAAGATATCCAAGCAAGATGTGGTGGACTTCGCCAACCGCTACCTGAACGACAACTACGTGTGTGTGTACAAGCGCACAGGCACCGACGCCAGCCAGGTGAAGATTGAGAAACCCGAGATAACCCCCATCCCCACCAACCGTGACCTGAGCAGCAACTTCCTAAACGAAATCAAGAACTCCTATGTGAAACCCATCAGTCCGCGGTTCCTCGACTTCGACAAGGACCTCACCGTGGGCACCACCAAACGCGGGCTGCCCCTGCTCTACAAGCAGAACACAGAGGACGGTCTCTTCACGCTCTGCTTCATGTATGACTTCGGCGAGGAGAGCGACCTGAACCTGAGCTACGGCCCCGGCTATCTGGAATATGTGGGAACCGACAAGAAGAATGTGAGCGAAGTGAAGAAAGCCTTCTACAAACTGGCCTGCAACTACTCCGTCAGCGTGGGCGGTCACAGTGCGAGTGTGCGCCTCAGCGGTCTGAACGAGAACCTGCCTCAGGCACTGGCCCTGCTCGAAGACCTTCTCAAGAACGCCAAGGCCGACAAGGAGTCCTACTCGAGCTATATAGACCTGATGATGAAAAACCGTGAGGACGGCAAGAAGAACCAGCAGAACAACTTCAGGGCCCTCACCCAATATGTGCAATACGGCCCCTACAACTCATACCGCAACGCCTTGAGCGAACAGCAGCTGCGTGCCGCTGACCCGCAGCATTTCCTCGACCTGCTGGGTGGCTTGAAAAACTATGAGCACACCGTGATGTACTATGGTCCGATGCCCCAGAAGGCCTTCGACAAACTGGTAAGCAAGCTGCACAAGACCGCCAAGCATCTGCAGCCGGCTCCCGCCGGCAAGGAATATACCGAGCAGACCACTCCGGTGAACGAGGTGTATGTAGCTCCCTATGAGGCCAAGAACATCTACATGATGCAATACCACAACGAGAACAAGCCTTGGAACATCGACGAGAGCGCCGTGCGCTACATGCTCAACGAATACTTCGGAGGCGGCATGAACAGCATCGTGTTCCAGGAACTGCGTGAAAGCCGCGGACTGGCCTACAGCGCCGCTGCCAGATACTCGGCACCGTCGCGTCTGAACCATCCCGAGACATTCTACACCTACATCATATCGCAGAACGACAAGATGATGGACTGCATCAAAGTTTTCAACGAGATACTCGACGAGGTGCCACAGAGCCAGTCGGCCTTCGACATCGCCAAGCAAAGCGCCATGAAGAGCCTGCAGACCGACCGCACCACCAAGTTCGGCATATTGAGCAGGTACTACCAACTCCGCAAGCTCGGTTTCGACCATGACCCCAACAAGACCGTGTACGACCGTCTGCCGCAGGTGACCCTGCAGGATGTGCTCAATTTTGAGCGCCAGAACATGGCCGGCAAGACCTTCAAGTATCTCATTCTGGGCGACGAGAGCGACCTCGACATGAACGCCCTGGAAAAGATTGGTCCCGTGCACCGTCTCACCACCGAAGAAATCTTCGGCTATTAATGGAATTCACACATTTTTTAACCTTAAAACATACAAGACATTATGGCATCAGCACCAGCATTCAAGTACGCCCCGATGTTCCAACTGGGCGAAGACAAGACCGAATACCGCCTTCTGAGTAAGGAGGGCATCACCCTAAGCGAGTTTGAGGGCAAGGAGATCATCAAGGTAAGCCCCGAGGCTCTCACCCTCCTGGCCCAGGAAGCTTTCCATGATGTGGAGTTCATGCTCCGCCGCGAGCACAACGAGCAAGTGGCCGCCATACTTCGCGACCCTGAAGCATCAGAGAACGACCGCTATGTGGCACTTCAGTTCCTTCGCAACGCAGAGACAGCCTGCAAGGGCATACTGCCCTTCTGCCAGGACACCGGCACCGCCATCATACACGGTGAGAAAGGCCAGCAGGTATGGACCGGCTTTGAGGACGAGGAAGCTCTCTCACGCGGTGTGTACAACACCTTCGTAAACGACAATCTGCGTTACTCGCAGAATGCCCCCCTCAACATGTACGACGAGGTGAACACCCGCTGCAACCTGCCCGCACAAATCGACATCGAGGCATGTGAAGGTGCCGAATACCGCTTTGTGATGGTAGCCAAAGGCGGTGGTTCCGCCAACAAGACCTACTTCTATCCCATGACCAAGGCCACCATCCAGAACGAAGGCACCCTGCTGCCCTTCCTGGTGGAGAAGATGAAGAGTCTGGGCACCGCAGCCTGTCCTCCCTACCACATTGCTTTCGTCATCGGCGGCACATCGGCCGAGAAGAACCTGCTCACCGTAAAACTGGCCAGCATCAAATATTATGACGGTCTGCCCACCACAGGCGATGAGACCGGACGCGCCTTCCGCGACATCGACTTGGAGGAGAAACTGCTCAAGGAAGCCCAGAAGATAGGACTCGGCGCCCAGTTTGGCGGCAAGGCCCTTGCCCACGACATCCGCGTGGTGCGTCTGCCCCGCCACGGAGCCTCCTGCCCCATCGGCATGGGTGTGAGCTGCTCGGCCGACCGCAACATCAAGGCCAAGATAAACCGCGACGGTATCTGGCTGGAGAAGATGGACGCCAACCCCACCGAGCTCATCCCTGAAGAGATGCGTAAACCGGGCGAAGGAGCCAAAGGTATCGAGATAGACCTCGACAAGGGCATCGACGCCGTGCGTGCCGAACTCACCAAGTATCCCGTCAGCACCCGCGTGAACCTGAAAGGCACCATCATCGTGGCGCGCGACATCGCCCATGCCAAACTGAAGGCCCGCCTCGACGCCGGTGAGGAAATGCCGCAGTATTTCAAGGACCATCCCATTCTCTATGCTGGTCCTGCCAAGACACCCGAAGGCTATCCCTGCGGCTCGATGGGTCCCACCACAGCCAACCGCATGGATCCCTATGTAGACGAGTTCCAGGACCACGGTGCCTCGCTTGTGATGATAGCCAAGGGCAACCGCACACAGCAGGTGACCGACGCCTGCCTGAAGCATGGCGGTTTCTACCTCGGCACCATCGGCGGTGTGGCAGCCGTTCTCTCGCAGTCGAGCATCAAGTCGATTGAGTGTGTGGAGTATCCCGAACTGGGCATGGAGGCCATCTGGAAGATTACTGTTGAAGACTTCCCCGCCTTCATCCTGGTAGACGACAAGGGCAACGACTTCTTCAAGCAGCTCAAGCCTTGGACACCATGCAGCAAATAATGAAATCATAAACAACAACAGAGGAAAGGAAAGAATCACACTGTATTGGCGGTTCTTTCCTTTCCGCATTTTAATAAAAAACATGAAAAGAGGTCTTGTACTGGAAGGCGGTGCCATGCGCGGACTTTTCTCGGCCGGCGTGATGGATGTGATGTTGGAACACGGTGTCAACTTCGACGGCGGAGTAGGCGTTTCAGCCGGAGCCGCATTCGGAGCCAATTTCATTTCCAGACAGATAGGACGCACCATACGTTACAACAAGCGGTTTGCCAAGGACTGGCGCTACTGCAGTCTCCGATCCTGGATTACGACCGGCGACCTGTTTGGAGCAGAATTCGCTTACCATGAACTGCCCGACCGTCTCGACCCCTTCGACCGCGACGCCTTCGAAAGAAACGAAATGGTATTCTATGTGGTATGCACCGATGTGGAGACAGGACAGGCCGTCTACAAGGAATGCCGTAAAACGGGTTATAAAATGTTGGAATGGGTACGGGCCTCTGCCTCCATGCCGCTTGTATCGCGGATCGTGGAACTGGAAGGGCACAAACTGCTCGACGGCGGTGTGGCCGACTCCATACCATTGGCTTTTATGGAGCGTCAAGGCTACGGACGCAATGTGGTAATCACCACCCAGCCGGCAGGCTTTGTAAAGAAGCCCACCCCCTTCATGCCCCTTATGCGGTGGAGTCTGCGGAAATACCCCCACATGATACGCGCCCTTGCCGAGCGCCATATCATGTACAATAAACAGCTGGACTACCTTTCCCGACAAGAAAAATCCGGCACGGCACTGGTGATACGTCCTGACGAACCACTAAAGATAGGGCACACCTGCCATGACGCCGATGAAATGCAGCGTGTGTACGACCAAGGCCGGAAGAAAGGTTCCGAAATGATACATCAAATCATCGATTTTCTCAAAAAAGCATAGACTGATTCTGTTAATTCAGAAGAAGTTATCTTATCTTGAGCTAAGAAAGAGCCGATTTTTTTTCGTTCTGCGCCCAAATTTGCTTACCTTTGCACCCGACTTACAAGATGTAGGTTAAGGGGTGCCCGATGGTTCGGGCTGAGATTAGACCCTCATACCTGATCCGGATAATGCCGGCGTAGGGATTCGTTCTTTTTCCATCCCCCTTATTGTATCATTAAAAACTAATAAGGTAATCATGAACAAAAAACAATTAGCGCTTTTCGGTCTGCTCCTTATAGCGAGCCTTCCAATCACAGCACAAGAGGACAACGACACCCTAAGGTTGGAGCGGCTGCAAGAAGTGGTGGTCAAAGGCGTTCGCGCACAGAGAAACGCACCTTTTGCCGTAGCCAACATCAAGAAGAAAGAGCTTGACAATTTCTCAAAGACAGGGAAAGAACTTCCCTTCCTCTTCTCACAGACACCCGGTGTGCTCTCTTGGAGCGAAAATGGTGTAGGAACCGGAACCACCTATATGCGTATTCGTGGCGCCGCCGGCTCGCGCATCAACGTGACCCTTGACGGAGTGCCTCTCAACTCACCTGAAGACCAGACCGTGTTCTGGGCCAACATGAACAGCTATGGCTCACTTTTGGGCAATGCTCAGATACAACGCGGTGTGGGAACATCGACCAACGGAGACGGTGCCTTCGGCGGCACCATTTCGCTCTCGACGAAGACACCCTCCACAACCGCCGGCGGTGAGGTAAGTTTCTCCTACGGCAGCTACAACACGTTCAATGTAGGCGGTTCCTTCTCCACCGGACTTCTTTGGAACCACCTTATCTTCGACGGTGCCTACCATGAGACCAACACCGACGGCTACATACACGGCACACGCGGGCGTTCAGGCTCCTACTATGGCGGGCTGTCATGGCTGGGGGAAAACTTCAGCATACGCTATAAGAACATCGGCAACTTTGAGAAGACAGGCCAGGCCTGGAACGGTGTGACCGCCGGCAACGACGACCTGTCGCTCATGGACGGCACCTACGGTATGAATACCGGCATCAAGACTTACAAAGACCTCTACAATGCAGGATTGGGCCGATACAACTCACTTTATGAACAACTGGCCTACGACCGCAACGGTGACTTCTACCGTGACAGCAAAGGAAACTACCACACCCAGCGCTACAAGATGAGCGACGGATCCTACTGGCCGAAAGCCACCGACAATTTCTGGCAGAACCACAATCTCCTGACAGGCGCATGGGATATCAACGACCACTGGAGCACCACCGCCACCCTTCGCTATACCCACGGCTACGGCTACTACAATGAATTCCGCCCTCAGAACAAGATAAAGAAGCTTGGACTGCCCAACGCCACTTTCGGCTACGATGCTGTGGGCAATGTGAAAAAGACCGACTGGGTGCGCAAAAAAGGCATGACACAAGACACCTACGGACTCGTCTGGAACCTCAACTATAAAAATGACCGTTGGGACATCATCGGCGGAGTCTCCCTCCAGCAGTTTGACGCCAACCACTTTGGCTACGCCACCTATCTGAGCGACAACACGCTGCGGTCACTGCTTCTGAAAAACGGCGACTACAAATACTATGACTCAGACGCCAAGAAACTGGACGGCAACGCCTTTGCCAAAGGCACCTACCACCTGAACGAACTTTGGGATGTCTATGCCGACCTGCAGTATCGTTATGTGACCTACAAGACTGACGGTTACAACGACAAATTCGTCTACAACGACAAGACTTACCTCTACGACAAGCACAACCTCGACATTGACGAGCAATATAATTTCTTCAACCCCAAAGCCGGTGTCAGTTTCCACCAGGGAGGACATCACGCCTATGCCAGCGTGGCACTGAGCCACCGCGAACCCGAGCGCAACAACTTCACCGACAACGGCAATTACCCCGCCCCCAAAGCCGAATCGCTTCTCGACTTTGAACTGGGCTACAATTTCACGGCCGACAATTTCCAAGCCGGTATCAACCTTTACTACATGGACTACAACGACCAGTTTGTGCAGACAGGACAAGTGAGCGATATCGGCGAGAACCTGACCACCAACATCAAAGACTCCTACCGCGCCGGTATAGAAATCAGTGCCGGCTGGAATCCGCTGCCCTGGCTCACCCTCGAGGGCAACGCCGCCCTCAGCCAGAACAAGATCAAAGATTTTGATGAATATGTGGAAGACTGGGACGACTGGGAGGGCAACCCCGATGCCGCCAAATACCACTGCGACGGAAACGGCGACGAACTGCGTCAATTCCACTACAGCAATTCAACCCTCGCCTACTCGCCCTCGGCCATTCTCAATGGTTTTATTACCGCCCACCACAATGGCTGGCAGGTTACCTGGCACACCAACTTTGTGAGTCGGCAATATCTCGACAACACGGAGAACGAAGACCGCTCATTACCCAGCTACTCAACCTCGAGCTTGAGTTTCAACTACAGTTCAAGAGTGAGCAAGGTCTGTCCGCTCAAGGAAGTGATACTCGGTCTGAACTTCAACAACGTGTTCAACCGCCGCTACGCCTCAAGCGGTTGGGTCTACTCCGCCATTGCCGAGAGCTATGGCCATGCCAATGACAACCGTTACTATCAAATTGGTTTCATCCCCATGGCAGGATTTACCGTAATGTCTAGCGTCACCCTAAAATTCTAAAGAACAATGCAAGACTTTCTTGCCCATTATTGGCTTGACATGCTGACCACGATACTCGGGCTGGCTTACATCCTGCTCCAGTATCGGGCCAGTATCTGGCTGTGGGCGGTGGGAATCGCCATGGAGTCGTTCGGCATTGTGCTTTTCTACCAAAAAGGCCTGTACGCCGACTGTGGTATGGAACTCTACTATCTGGTCATGAGCATCTATGGATACATCTCCTGGAAATACCTGCACCACGGCAGCACCAGCGACAAAAAGGCGGAGAAACCGGTGACCCATTTCGAACGCCGCTACATCCAGCCCTGGACCATCGGCACCATGGCTATCTGGGGTGCAATATACTACTTTCTCGCCTACCACACCGACTCGCGTGTGCCCATAGCCGACTCATTTACCACAGCCCTGAGCATTGTGGGCATCTGGGCACTGGCCAGAAAATACCTGGAGCATTGGCTCATCTGGATTGTGGTCGATGCTGTGTCCAGCATTCTCTATTTCTCCAAAGACATTCCTTTCAAGGCCAGTCTTTATGCGCTCTATGTGGTAATAGCCATTTTAGGGTACTGGAAATGGAAAGGAATGATGGCGCATTCACAGACGAAAGACTTGGATATGGCCGAAAGACCTTAATTGTTTGCGTCCACAATGTTAATATTTGTTTATTGAGACAAAAAAAATGACAGAACATTTGGAAATAAAGCGGATTCCCCGTAAATTTGCATTCGAAACAAGCAATCTATAAAAAATAGATATAAATATATCTCACAATTGTGAGATTTTGTCCACTCGTGAGAGTCGATTTCTTTGAGTTAATTTATTTTAGTAAGTTATAGGCATACCTCTGTAGTCGTGATGATTACGGAGGTTTGCCTATTATATAGGGTATGTGTTCTGGCTCTTCACTCCTTCAGCATTTATTGCTCTTGCCAGGCACAGCAGGTGCCAGACACGACAAAGAACAAGTGTCAGACAAAAAACATGGCATTCCGTCTGTTAACGAAACGCCATCACAAGAAGGTTCAAAGTAAAAAGCCTTCATGAGGCCCCACTTCCCTAACCACGCTTTTTCAGCAGGAACGAGTTTTCAATACTGGTCACCTCATCACAGAACTTACGGTCTATTTTCATTCTCTCCGACACCTTCTCGCAGCTATGGATAACCGTAGAATGGTCGCGACCGGCCACCAATTTGCCAATACGAGCGGCAGGCATCTTGGTATACTTTTGTGCGAGGTACATAGACACCTGACGGGCCACCACGAGATCTCTCTTACGGCTCTTACCGCTCACATCCTGTGCCGAGACATTAAAATGATTGCACACTTTGTCTATAATATCATCGATGGTGAGGGGTTTATTGTCTACCTTGACGGCACGCATCATCACCCTACCCGCCAGTTTCATGTCGATATTGCAATTATAGACTACTGAATAAGCCATGAGCGAATTGACGATACCTTCCAAGTCCCGCACACTACCGTTGGCGGTGTTGGCAATATACTCTATCACCTCCTCGGGGAAATCGAGTCCGTCGTGCTTTATCTTACTGTTCAGGATATCTCGGCAGAGCTGCACGTCAGGCCTTTCCAGTTCAGCTATCAGTCCGCAGCTGAATCGGGTAATAAGACGTTCGTTCATACCCTTCAGATCTACCGGCGGTCTGTCACATGCCAGAATAATCCGTCGTCCATTGCGTACCAGATGGTCAAAGATATGGAAGAAGGTGTCTTGTGTCTTCAGCGCAGTGACCCACTCCTGAATATCGTCCACTACCAACACATCGATTGTCTGGTAGAAGTTGATGAAATCGTTGAGCGTATTATTGCGTACAGCATTCGTATACTGTACCTGGAAGAGCCGTGCACTGATATAGAGCACCCTACTCTGCGGGAAATGCTGTTTCACATACACCCCCATGGCATTGACGAGATGCGTCTTTCCACAACCTGAGGGGCCATAGATGAACATGGGGTTGAATTGATTGGAGAAGGGCTTTTGTGCGATGGACAATCCCAAAGCGCGGGGCAGTTTGTTGCTGTCGCCCTCGATGAAGTTGTCGAAAGTCTGACGTGGATTGAGCTGCGGATCAATATCCTGCGGCTTCTGTGCATCAAGCACTGAAGGAGGCTGATTTCCGCGTGTCTGTGGCTGCGGTTTGGCTATCTGTGCCGCAGAATCAGACAGGAGGTCAACTGTCACATCATGGGCCTTATCGGTCACGATACGGTAAGACAGCTGAACTGAGGCTCCATAAATTCTTTTAAGCACCTTACTCAACAAGTCGACATAGTTTTCCTCCAGGTACTCATACACGAATGGGCTGGGTACCTGCACCAACACCGTTTTGGTGGCCGTATTGAACGACTCAAAGACGATGGGCTTAAACCATGTGTCGTACTGCTGCTCTGTCACGTTGTCCCGAATCAGTTTCAGGCAATCGTTCCAAAGAGCATCGGGTGCTTTGTTCATTTATCTTGCTAATTATTATAAGGTAAGAATCAGGGCATACTTTCCCTTTCATCCAAAAGCGAATGCAAATATCGCTATTTTTTTTGTGATATCAAAATTCACATTTGATAAGAAATCGAGCCATCTGCCGTAAGGCGCTATAAAATGGCACTTTAGGAAGGGTCGCTCTTTTGTTATAAAATTTCAAATTTGTATTTTTGCAACATCTTGTTTAACAGTCACTTGCAATGTCTTTGCATTAATTCACCCATTCCCGGTCCTATTATCTCACGACAATCCGAAAGTGGTAATTCTTAATACTTTGCGAAAGATTGGATAAAGTGATTCAACAAGCAGTTGTTATTTAGACAAAATCTAAATTAGACACAGAATTGATTATATAACCATGGACCGCATCACTTATCTTTTTTCCCGAAGACAGAGAAATGCACATAGCGTTTAGGATGCTCTCTGAGGTTTACGAGCAGTGAATCGGCGTGAGCCAGTGTCGCGTTTAGATTGTTGTACATAGCATCATCGTTGAGGAGTTTGGCCAGCGACCCTTTATCATCATTGAGTTTGGCTGTGAGTTGTTTCAGATTGCTCACCGTGGCAGTGAGTTCAGCCAATGTGGTTTCTATATCAAGCTGCTTCAGTTTGTCGGTCATCTCCGTTGTATTGGTCAGGGTGGCATTGGCCTGTCCGATAAGTCCGTCGGTTTTCTTCAGTAAACCGGGCACACTACTGTTAAGTCCTGCCATAAGTTTGTTGATTTCATCTGTAGTGGTAGTGAGCCGCCTTGTAACGAACTCCGCATTATGAAGTGTTTCGCCGAGAGCCGGGTCTGCCAAAAGATTGTTCACGCTCATAAGAATGGAGTCGAGCTTGGGGAGCATAGCTTTCACATCGGGAACAATTTCCTTGAGTTGCCCCATGGCCCCACTGTTCACACGTCCGCTGATGGTTTCCTTCTCCTTAAGATAGTCACCATTATCCTGGCCGAAGACGAGGTCGAGCTGTACATTGCCCAGGAGGTCACTGGAGATTTCGGCTTCTGT
>ONMI01000056.1 GCA_900318915.1 uncultured Prevotellaceae bacterium
ACAGGCTCCCATGTCAGGGTGACACCCGGCATGTTGTCGACAGCTGTCACAACAGGAGCAGCGGGAATATCCTTACCCACATACACGCTGGCGTTGACCGTCATACCGGAACCGCTCTCATTGAAGGCCTGGACGGTATAGGTGTAGAGGCCAGCCTCGGGCAGCGACTCGTCGGTTACCGACAGCTCAGCGCCCACAGCGGGATTCTCAATAGTGCCAATCAGCTGAGTGCCGCGCTTCACCTCAATCTTGGTGATGGTACTGAGGGCATCGCCGCCACTGGTGACGGTAGGAGCGGTGAAGTTGATAGTGGCGCTGAGGGCACCCTGCTCACCGGCCACGGGAATCACGTTGGTAGCAGCACCGGGAGTGTCACCGTCAATCAGTGCGAAGTTGCTCACGCAGAGATAGTACATATCGGGATCGGAGATCGAGTGGATACCGATGTTGTAGACACCGTCGGCAGAAACCGCCTACACCGGCCTCAACGCGCTCAGGATAGTAGGATCCCATGCACCAGGTGTCGAACGAGAGCAGGTACTTCTTGCCTGCCTTGAGCTCGAAGGAGGGTGAGAGCAGCCAGTCGTCGCCAGAGTTGTTGCTGTCGTAACGGCAGGCGGCATAGCCGACATTGAAAAACCAGCTGCTGCCGTCGTTGTTGGAGTCAATCACGGTCCACAGACCGTCCTGGGTGTTGTCGAAGTTGTAGGTGTAGGAAGGTTTCAGCGGGTTGCCCACCTTCACACTGTTGGTTGCTGTGGGCTGGCTGGGCTTGCCCTCATAGAGAGCGGTCACCTCGTACCATACCATACGCATGGGATCGACAGCCACGGTCTCGGTGAAGGTAGTCTCGGCAATACCGTCGGCCACCACCACTTCCTCGGGATAGCGCACCACGCGGTAGGTCACAGCTTCGGGATTCACATAGCCATCATGGATACCCTCGGTGACGGGGGCCCAGGTGACAGTGGCGAGAAGGTTCTCGTCGATGGTGAGGCTGGCGAATTCAGGAGCCTTCACCTCATCGGCACCTACCCAGATCTTGGTCTTGGCGCTGGCACCGTTGCCAACAGCACTGATGGCTCTCACCACAATGTTGTACATACCGGTCTCCAGACCATTGAAGGTGGCGGTCACGGCCTCGCCCGGCTGAGCGTCGGCTGTGGTCACGTTGCCGTTCAGGTCGACAGAATACTGCAGGGCACCCAGCAGAGGATCACCGTTCACAGTGGTGCTCGGCATGGTGAAGTTCAGCACGAGCGTGTTGGGGTCGTCAGCAGCCAGAGAGGCTACGAGGTCGCTGACGGCTGCAGGAGCATCGGCGGCTGCATCGGGAGCCATCGACTGCAGATAGGTAATCTCGTTCATCGTGTCGAAGGCGAAAATCTCTGTGGTGGCGGCGGTCTCGGTGTTCACCTGATACAGAGCGGAGTTCACACCATCGAGGAAAGCCCAGTACATGGCACCTGTGGAGGGATCGATAGCGGCCGACTGCAAGTATGCGGGCAGAGCACCGGTGTTGCCCACGAGGGTCTCTGCACCGTTGCTGAGGTCAATCTTGTAGAGGTCGCCATTGCTGTCAATGCCGAAGAGGCTGCCCTTACCGTCGACAGCGCAGGCCAGATAGTTCTTGTCGGTCGTGCCAATCACGGTCTGGGTGGCATCCAGATAGTTGTAGCTGGCGATGGTGTTGGGATAACCTTCCTCATTGTAGAAGATACCGTACGACAGACCGGTGTTGGCGTCATAGGATGTAACCGTTGCCAAGTCGGTAATGTCGATTTCGGTGTTTTCCAGGGGCACTTGCTCGCCTGTCTCCAGGTCGTAGCACTCGCGGTACATGAACATCATGCCCCAGAACTCGATGTAATAGTGTACATAGAACTTGTTGTCGATAATGGCACCGCCATTAAAGCCGCCAAGGTAGTCGTGCAGAATCACAGGGGTAATGTTGGCGGGAGCCTGCGGCATAATGGAGTAGATACCAAAGGCTGCGGTCTCTGTGGTCCAGGATGCATCGTATACCAACTGGCCATAGAGCGGATTGAGGGCCGCTGCCTTGATGGCGTTTTTCTGAATGGCCTGTTGCTTGACGAATTTGCCCGAGGGAAGTTCCTTCCGGCTGGGGTTCATCTTCGTGGCATAAGGGTGAATCATTTTCGAAACTTTGCGGTCGAACTTGGAACGGTCCATTACCGCTTGTTTCATGGTCTTTGGATCCGGACGCTTCTGCGCCGAAGCCGGAACTGCGAACAACACCAGCATGGCCAGCATTGTCACAACGACAGATGTAAACTTCTTACTCATATCAATCCTTTTTAGTGAAACAATAAATTATAGATTAAAATTAAAAAAAGTCTAAACAAAGAATATTCTTCTGCAAATATAGGCAATAAATTTGAAACAAATGTAAATTCGTTGAATTTTTAATGAAAAAAGCACATAATCATTACATTTTTTCGACTTTTTGTGTTGCAGAACATACAATTTGATAGAAAAATAGATTTTTTATGCGGATTTCTGAACAAAAAAGGTGGATGTGCCGATTGGAACATCCACCTTTTTAAATGTATTTAACTAATGTGTGATGATTATCTTACTTCACCATCACTTTGTAGGAGCGTCCGTTGGAAAGCTTCACGATGTTCAGACCGGGCTGGGCCGAGCTGATGCGGCGGCCGTCGATAGTGTAGCGGGCCACCTCTCTCACATTGCTGTTCTCTTCCGACACCGTCTGGATGCCGGTGGGGTCCACACCGCCGAGATAGTACTTGCCGGCATTCATCACATGGCCCTGGCTGTCGAGCACCATGGCTATCACGGCCACGTAGTCGTAGTTAAGGGCGTTGACCAAGGCTGCCTTGGTGGGCATGTCGAGTGTGTAGTTCACGGTCACGCTCTGGCCCTGCTCCAGGTTGTCGAGGCCCATCTCATACTGGCCGCTCTCATAGTAGGTGCCGATGGCCACATCGTTGAACACCCAGAAGAATGAACTCTGGCCGTTTGCACCACCGGCACCAAACTGTGACATGTCGTCGGGCAGCTGAGAAGCACTGTAGTTGGAGGCATAGTAGTTCTGCTGCTTCCAGGCTGCGGTGGTGCCGGTCAAGCTGTCGGCAATGAGCACGAAGGTGAGCTTCAGACCCGAGAGATTGTCCTGAGCGGTGATGGTGGCGGTGGCGTCGACCGTGGTCTTGCCCTCACCATAGGCGCCGGTTACCTCTACCGATGCCATGGCACCCTCGTTCATGGCTGCCTCAAAGTCGTGGCAGATGTCGATATTGTCGGTACCGTAGTAGGGGTCGGTTATTGTGGTACGGTTGACGGTGCAGGAGGGAGCACCGCTGAAGCCAAGGTTCTTGTAGCGGGTGGGATACATGGGGTCGGAGGAGTTGTACTGGTGTATGCCCACACCCACAAAGCGATCGCCGTAGATGTTGCGCATCTTCTCCATACCCACGAGTCCGCGCGGACACCAGCCGCAGCCGGTGCCGGTGAATTCCTCCACCACCACATTGCGTTTCACCTTCACGCCGAGTATGCGGTCGTTGTCGCCGGGAACGGCATCCTCGCCGCCTTCAATGCGTGATACGGTCACCGTGATGGGTTTGTCAAAACCCACACCGTCGGGCACATCGTTCATCACCACCTTGACTTCTTTTGCCAGGGCGGGAGCCGGCACCTCACTGACGGTAGCCACATAGCTGAAACCTTCGGCTGTGAAGGTAAGGTCGAAGTTGGCGGGAGTCACCTGACCGTTGTTGGTCACGGTGAGGGTGGCGCTCATCACGCCCGGGCTCTCGAGCATGCCCTTGGCGCCATCGAGACGCAGGTCATACTGCGGCATGCTCTCGCCGTCGATGAGCATCTCCAAGCTGATGTTGCCCTTGTTGCTGGCATCTTCCCACTCGCCGAGTGCGCCGCGCTTCACATAGGTGCGGTTCTCGTCGGCGCTGCCCACGAATGAGAGGGCCTCGCACTTGTAGCGCTGGTAGAACATAAAGCCGATGAACAGCTCTTGTCCCTCGGTGATGGCGACGGCATTGTCGAGGGGAATGTTGTTCCAACCGTCGGCGGGGCGCTTGCTTGAATCGGCATCCTTACGGGTGATGAAACCGGTGGCAAGATACTCGCCATCGAGGCTGTTGGACACAAACACACGGATGGAGTCGCAATAGCGCGAGTCGATGATACCCACTGCCAGACCGCGTATCTCATTGCCCACATAGGGGGCGGTGAGCTCGGGAGAAATCCTGGTGGCGGCACCCACGGCGCCTTTGCCGTTTACGACGTAGTCGCTCGAACCGGCTATCTGTCCCTTGGAGTAGCCCACGGGAATCTCCACGGCGTAGGCCATGGCTGCGGTGGCGACGCAAATCAAAGAAAGTAAAATTTTTCTCATAACAGTTTATGTTTTAAGATGAATGTCTCTTGTTCATTATTTCACAGCCACCTTGCGCACGCTGCCGTCGGAGTAGCGCACTACCTGGATGCCCTTCTGGGTGGCGGTGGCGGTACGTCCGTCGAGGGTGTAGCGCTCCACGGGGGTTACTGTCTTGCCGGCGGCCTCGCTGATGCCGGCGGGGTCGGGATTGTTGAACTCAACGGTAATCTTCGGACCGTATTCCAGGAAGGTGAAAGTGCCGAAGCCCACGATCTCGCCCACCTCCATCTGCATCTCCACAATGCACTTGCCGTATTCGAAGGCATACCACTCGGTGAGCAGGTCGCCGCTGGCGGCACCCATATCGAGCTTCTGAGCAGAGGTAAAGAGTTCGCCTACTTCCGATTTGGGGGGAATGCAGTTGCCCAGGGCGCAGGTGGAGAACTCACCGTTGTCTATACGGGTGATGTTCATGCACAGGCGCACGGCCTCGCCGAAAGAGTTGGAAACGTTTTTCACCTGGAAGTCGGCGGGCACCTTGTAGGTGATTTCACCGGTACCGGGGTCTTCTTCTTTCTCCACGTTCTGCATCACAATGGTGCTGCCGTTTTCGATAATCTCGCCGGCGGCATTGATGAACTGGTAGGAGTCGTTCACTTCCTCGTCGTCCTGTGCCATGGCAAAGCCGCAGCACCCTGCGAGGGCGAACATAAGGGTAAAGATTTTTTTCATATTCTGGGATTTTTAGTTGTTGTTGCTTGGTTACTCTTCTTCAGCTGTCGGTTCTTCGGCGGGAATGACGGTGCAGGTGGTCACCTGTTGCACACCGCTGTCGTTGTAGACAAAGGCCACCATGTGCATGTTTTCGGGTTTCCAACCGCCTTTCAGCTTGCAGGTGTAGGGAAGAGTCTTCTCTTCGCCCTCCTTGATGCTGAAATCGTCGCCCCACAGGCCGTTCACGGCCATGCGGTATACATGGTTGTGCACGTACTCACGGTTCACCGATCCGTCGAGCATGTACTGGAAGTCGGTGATGCCGTCTTCTGTAATCCACAGCTGCACATGGCCGGTGGTGGTGCCGTCGGTGCCCTGCGCATACACCTCGAAGGTGCACAGTGAGTCGGCGGCACTGTAGGCGGTGGCCTTGGCGGTCAGCTTCAGCGAGGCCGGCTTTTGCAGCTCGTCGCGCACCAGGGTGGGCCATGCGGTGGTGGTCTCATTGAGCGTCACACGGTCTATAAAGATGGAGGGCTGGTTCTCCACCTTCCAGTGGTTGTAGTAGTCCTCACCGTCCTGGGTCCACAGTGCATAGGGCACGCGGCGCACCGACTTGGCCAGAGGACCCGAGTGGAAGCCCACCACGATGACGGTGTCGGCACCGTACTGCTCCTGCAGGGCATGCAGCTGGTCGTTGCCGGTGGGGCAGTTCACACAGCGCTGGCCGGTATAGTCCTCAATGAGGATATTGCGACCCACAGCGGCGGGTTTCACATACACATAGCGGTCGGTCTCGTCCACTTCGTCGCAGCCGGTGAGCAGAAGCAGTGCGGGAGCCGCTATAATATATATAATAAGGTGTAGCAGAATTCTCTTCATAATCAGAAATTGTAATTGTACGACAGGGTGAAACCACGTTGCGACGGCACATAGCGGCACACACCGCCCGAGCAGTTGTAGCCGTCGCTGGTGCGGCCGTAGCCGGCCTGGATACGGTGGCTGCCCAAATTGTAGGTCACGAGGGCCTGATAGTAGTGTGTGTTGGTCACACCACAGTTCCATTCATCGGCGATGGTGAACATCCAGTGAGGCAGGAAGCTGAGCTCGAGCAGTCCGAAAGCCCAATCGTGGTCGTCTTCGCCGGTGGTGAGGTATTGCAGCTCACCGCGCAGGGTGAGCTTGTTGTTGATGCGGTATTTGCCTTCGGCCACGTAGATGTTGGAGTGGACCATGCCGCCCTCGCCTTCCACAACCGTCATGTTGTAGAACTGGTTCATGAGCATGAGGTTGAGTTTGAAGTCCTTGGTGAGCTTCTTCTCTATCTGGATGTTCATGTCCTGATAGTACATGCCGCCGCCCCACTTCCAGAAGGCGGAACCATAGCCCTTGGTGCCACGGAGGGTGGTGGAGTTGTCGAGCAGCGGAGCCGGCTCATTCTTGTCGATGCCGTGCACATACGAGTAGTTGAGCTTGATGCTGGTGCCGTATTTGCCGCCGAGGAAGGTCTTGCGTTTGAAGGTATAGCCGAACTCGGCCTGGTAGGCCCATTCGCCCAGGGGCTGCGTGGCATAGGGATACATGGCTGCCAGGTTGTAGGTGTGGTCCATGGTAAAGGCGGGCAGGTGGTTGATAAACGACGAGGTGCCCACCATGCCGCGGTCGCTGCGGAACGACATGTTGTCGCTGCGCTTTGCCTGCAGCAGCAGGCTCATGCCGCGCTTCGAATAAGAGGCGGAGAGCATGGCCACATTGCCTTTACGGTAGATATAGCCGTTGTCGAAAGAGGGGTCTTGCGACTTCTGGGCATATTCGGCCAGAATGTTCACGTTGCCGTGCTGGAAACGGGCACGCACGTCGAAGGCGTTCACGTTTTCAGGCATATTGAGCTTATGGGTGGCGTCGGCGAAAATCTCGTCGGCCTTCTCGTGCTTGTTCACAAAAGAGGCTCCCAGGGTGATGTAGGTGCCGTGCTCCTGCAGTTTCTTCGACCATTCGTCGAGGTTCAGCTCCACGTCGCCGCCGGTTATCCAGGAGTCGTTGTGGGCCCAGTAGCGGCGCTGCTCGCCGGTGAGGGCTTTCACTGTTACACCCTTGAACGGACGGAACACCACGCGACCGCCCAGCAGCGAGTTGTCGATGCCGAGGCTGCGCTCCTCGTAGGTGCGCAGGATGAAGCCGGAGCCGAACTGCTCGTAGAAGTTACCGGCCGTCACCTCGATGTTCTTGTAGTGGCCCTTCACGAATACATAAGGCACACCCCATCCCTTGATGTCGTTCTCATAACCAGGGAGGGGGTGTTTCAGAAATTCGAATCGGGCACCGGCGTCGATGTACTCACTGTTCAGATTGAGGTCGGCATAAGTGTTGGTCAGTGCCCAGTCGTTGTATTTCTTGGCACCGATGGCCTCGTCTTCCTCAGGGATGAGCACATCGCTCTGAATACTTCCGCTCAGCGTAAGCTTCCGTTGCTCCTCCTGTGCCGACAGCGAGGCCGACAGGCACAGAAGGGCCAGCAGACAAATATGTTTTCTCATTACTTCACCAGTTCACGTACTTTCTGAATGAGTTCTTCCTCAGCGCCCTCGGTGTAGCCGTTGTGCTTGTAGACGATGTTGCCGTCGCCGTCCACTATCAGCACATAGGGTATCATCTGTATGCCTAAAGCGCGCTTGAATTCGCTGTTTGGGTCGAGCAGCACCTCATAGGGCCAGCCATGGTTGTCGACGAGCGGTTTCACTTTATTGATATTCTGGGCTTGGTCAATGGAGACGGCTATCAGTTTCACGCCGGTCTCTTCCTGCCAGTCTTCGTACACTTCGCTGATGGCGGTGAGCTCGCGGTTGCAGGGCTTGCACCAAGTGGCAAAGAAGTCGATGATGATAGGCTTTCCGTTGTTGGAAAGGGTGTCGGTACTGACGGTCTTGCCGTCCATGCTTTTCAGTGTGACTGCCGGAAGCTTGGACTGGGCCATACCCGCAAAAGCCATGAGTGTGCAGATGAGGGTGACAAATAATTTTTTCATCATAATATGCATGATTTAGGTTATGTATTATTCCGTCTGCAAATTTAAGTAATAATAATTGCTATCACCCGTAATCTGTTGTTAAAAGTTGTTTATTTCGATAAAAAAATGGATAAAAATACGTGCTTGACCCGTTTTGAAACGAATCAAGCACGAAACGTGGAAATAATTGTATATGTTAGGGTTGCACCTTCACCACTACGAAAGAGCGCTTGGGCATCTTCACGTTGAGCACATTGCCCTCAGGCTGGGCCTTCACGGTCTGCGGCACGATGGCCTTGTCGTTGGCCAGGGTGTTCTCGGCCTCGTCGTTGCGGGCGGTGAGCAGGATGGTCTCTGCTTTCGACAGCTGCTTCATGCCTTTGAACTGCAGGCTCACCTGCTGCTCGGTGGTCAGAGCGTTGGCTATCTTCACATAGTAGGCGCCGGCGTTCTTGTCGTAGACGGCGCTGGCATAGAGCCCGTCGGCTCCCTCCACGGCCTTGCCGTTCTCGGTCAAGCCTATCACATGGGTGCCTTTATACACACCGTAGAGCATCTGCACATACCAGTTGGCGGAGCGCACGGTCTTCAGGTTGTCGAACCAGATGAGGTCGGGCTTCCACTGCCATCCCTCCACATGGGCGAAGAGGGGGGCATAGGTGGCCTGATACACCACATCGGCGTTGCGCTCCAGACCGGTCATGAAAGCGGCCTCGGAGAGAGCGGCCTCCCAGTTGTTGAACTCACCCTTTCCGTGGGCGGCATACTCGCCGGCAAACACCTTCGGACCCTTGCGGTCGTAGGCGTCGTAGCGGCCGGCGTTATCGAAGAACCACTGCGGCGGTTTGTAGTAGTGCTCGTCGACGAGGTCCAGTTTCAGACGTTTCATTTCCTTCCAACCATAGTCGAAGTCCTTGCCGTCGGCCGAGGGGCCGCTGGTACCGCAGATCTTCATCTTGGGATACTTAGCACGGATAGCTTTGATAAACTTCTCCAGACGCGGGGGATAGAGCTCGCCCCACTGCTCGTTGCCCACGCCAATCTGCTTCATGTTGAAGGGTTCGGGATGGCCCATTTCGGCACGCACCTTACCCCACTTGGTGGTCACGTCGCCGTTGGCAAACTCGATGAGGTCAAGGGCATCGTCGATGTACGACTGCAGGTCGTCGACCGGCACATGGGCATCGTCGGTACGGTTCTGGAACTGGCAGGCCAGACCGCAGCTCACCACGGGCAGCGGCTCGGCACCGATTTTCTCAGAGAGGAGGAAGAACTCATAGAATCCCATGCCGTAGCTCTGATAGTAGGTGGGATACATGCGGTGGGCAAAGGTGTAGTTCCAGCGGTTCTCGTTGAGCGGGCGGTTCTCCACCTGCCCCACGGAATTCTTCCACTGGTAGCGGGTCTCCAGGTCGGTGCCCTCAACGATGCAGCCGCCGGGGAAGCGGAAGATGCCGGGATGAAGGTCTTCCAGGTCCTTCACCAGGTCGGCGCGCAGGCCGTGCCAATTGTCGGAAGGGAAGAGCGACACATGGTCCATGTCGACACCTTCGGCCGTCTCGAGGAACACACGCATCAGGGCCTTGCCGTCGGTCACCTTCGGCTCGAGCGAGGCGGTGTATTTCTGCCAGTCGCCGCTGCTCACGGTGATGCGCTGGCGGGCCACTATCTCATTGCGCGAGTCGACGAGTTCCACGCGTATGCGGGCATTGGCCGACGAGGCCACATGCTTGCGGGCATAGACGGAGAAGTCGTAGCGCAGCCCTTTCTTGATGCCCATACCGAAGAAGCCGCGGTTCTCCAGACCGGTGCGCTTCTCGATGTGGCCGGAGTCGCCGAGCACCACATAGTGGGGGTTGCGGTCGAAGGCGGGACGGACATCGCTCACCGTCACATTGCCGAAGGAGTTCCATCCCATCAGGGTCTGCGGAAACTCGAACGAGCGGTTGATGACCATCTCGGCATAAAGACCGCCGTCGGCACCGAAGTTGATGTCCTCAAAGAAGATGCCATACATGGTGGGCTGGATGGGAGCCCCCATCTTCTTGGTCTGCACAGTAAGCTGTCGCTGTGCGGCGACACCTCCGCTCAAGGTAAGGAGAGCGAGAAGGAGGGTCGTAATAGACAGTTTTCTCATTGTTTGTAGTTGTTTATGAAATGTTGTTGATGGTTATGAGTCATGTTGATGCTATTT
This sequence comes from uncultured Prevotellaceae bacterium, assembly GCA_900318915.1. GTDB lineage: Bacteria > Bacteroidota > Bacteroidia > Bacteroidales > Bacteroidaceae > Prevotella. The sequence continues at coordinate 10,300 of ONMI01000056.1, forward strand.
CACCGGTGATGAGGCACTGACCGGGGCGAGCGTGAAGGTGAAGGAGCGCGGACCGTAGTTCACACGGTAGGGAGGCAGGGCGAAACCGTCGAAGCCCCAGCTGTTGATGCCGCCCAGACCGGCCATCTCGCCATAGAGATGCAGATTGGTGTAGGGCGACTGCTCCAGCTGCTGAGGATGACGCTGGTGCTTGTCGAGGCCTTCGTCGAGTTCGTCAATGTCGTAATGCAGGGCCGATGCCATGAAGGGACGCTCCAGGGTGCTGACCATCAGGCCAAAACCAGTCTGGTCGGTCTGGCGCCACCAGCGTATGTCGGTCTTGGTGCCGGTCTCCTGCGGACGTATGTAGGGGTAGAACTGCTCGTCGGCGGTCTGCGTGTACAGGCCGAGATGCTGCGAGTACTTGCGGTCGGGGTAGTTCTCCACAGGGCCGCGGCCATAGAAGTGGCTCACGTCGAGTCCGTAGGGCATCTGCAGCACCATGCCGTAGCTGAGCATGTCGGGCACTTTCTCGTCACCGTCGGCAGTAAGAGTCTGCGTCACCTCTATCTCTCCGTCACCTTTTACAAGATAGGAAAGGGTGAGGTGCGATTTCACCTCAGGCATGGCGTAGGTGGCGGTGACCACGGTGGAGCGGGCATGTTTGTTGGGCTGCACCTGCAAGCTTTCCAGCTGCAGCGAGGGGTTCTTCCACACCTGGTACATGCGCTGCACGCCAGCACCCATGTCGTTGTCGGTCACGGCACGCCAGAAATTGGGCTTCAGGGTGCCGCCTTTGGCCATCAGCGGACGGCCTGCGGCCTCATAGCGGGTGAGCCATCCTGTCTGCTTGTCGAATTCCACCACACACTCGTCGGCGGTGATGGTGAGCAGGCCGTGCTTCTTGTCGTCTTTCACCTTCTGCTTGGGAGGAATTGGTATGGCTCTATCGGGCACGCCCTGGAAGTAATCGCCGGAAACGGCCAACTGCTGGTGGGCCACCGTCTGTCCGGCTGCCATGAGGGGTTCGGCCCGTTTCAGGCGGAATTCCACGTTGAGCAGCAGCTCCCTGACGTTTTCCGTGTATTGTGCGGCGTCGTAATCCAACTTGTAGTCCTTGCGCTGCTGCGCTCCTACCTTCAGGTCGTCTACCACGCCGTGCTGCACCTCGGTGCCGTCGGCGAGAAGGCGCCAGAAGAGCTGGTAGTTGTCGATGCCGCGGAAGAAGTGCTCGTTGAACACGCGGATGCGTCCGCTTAGGAGGTCAACAGGCTCCACCCACACGTTCTGGTAGTAATAGCCCACCTCATAGAGTTGGGGGTTGGGCACCCGGTCGGGGCTTACAAGACCGTTGCAGTTGAAGTTGTTGTCGCTGGCGTCATAGTTGTTGTAGTCGCCGCCGTAGGTGATGATGTTGCGGCCCTGGGCGTCCTTGCCGTGCAGGCCCTGGTCTACGAAGTCCCAGATGAATCCGCCCTGATACTTGGGCGCTTTCCTCACAGCGTCCCAATATTCCTTGAATCCGCCGCTCGAGTTGCCCATGGCATGGCTGTACTCACACTGAATGAGAGGTTTGGTGGCCTTGGGGTCGGTGCCATACTTCTCGCAGTATTCCTGCGAGGCATACATGGGGCAGTAGATATCGGTGTTGTCGCCCAGACCGGCACGCTCATACTGTACGGGGCGGCTCAGGTCCTGGCTCTTTATCCACTTGTAGGCCTCGGCGAAGTTGGGACCGTCGACGGTTTCGTTGCCCATCGACCAGGTGATGATGCTCGGGTGGTTGAAGTTGACCGCCACATTGTGCTGGTTGCGCTCCAAGATCTGCTTGGCAAACTGCGGTTTCTTGGCCTCCGAGGTGTCGTCGTAGCCGAATCCGTGGCTCTCCTGGTTGGCTTCGGCGCAGAGGTAGATGCCGTACTCGTCGCATAGGTCATACCACACGGGGTCGTCAGGATAGTGGCAGGTGCGCACGGCATTGATGTTGAAGCGCTTCATGATCTGTATGTCTTCTATCATGCGCTCGCGGCTCACCACATAGCCGCCGTCGGGATCCATCTCGTGACGGTCGGCTCCTTTTATGTATATCGGTTGGCCGTTGACGAGCAGTTGGCCGTTGCGTATCTCCACACGGCGGAAGCCCACCCGCTGCCGCACCACCTCGACGGGTGCTTTCGATGCTTTGCCGTATATCTTGGTCACAAGAGTGTAGAGGTAGGGAGTCTCGGCGGTCCATTTCTGCACAAAGGGCATCTTGAGCTGCCGTTTGAACCAGCCACCGCTTTTGGCTTGCGGCACGGCTGAGGCGTTGGCCACCACTTGCCCGTTCTGGTCGAGTAACTGGTAGTCGATCCGCGACACGCCCGTGGTCTTGGTGCTGACCTGCAGCACACCGTCGGTATAGGTGTCGTCCAGGTCGCCGTCCACGCGTATGTCGTCGAGGTGGCAGCCGCGGTCGCGGCTGTAGAGATAGCTGTCGCGTGCCACACCCGACAGACGCCAGAAGTCCTGGTCCTCGCAGTAGGAACCGTCGCACCAGCGGAAGGTCTGGAAGGCGAACAGATTGTCGCCGGCGTGCACATAGGGGGTCACGTCAAACTCGGCGGCGGCCTTGCTGTCTTCGGTATAGCCCACAAACTGACCGTTCACCCAAAGGTACATGTTGGAGGTGACACTGCCGAAGTGGGCTATCACCTGGCGGCCTTCCCAAGTGTCGGGCACCTGTACCACCTTGCGGTAGCTGCCCACATGGTTGTCTTTTATAGGCACCTCGGGCGGATTGTTCTTGAAGTGTCCGCGCCAGGCGAAACCGATGTTCACATAAACAGGGTCGCCGAAACCGTTCAGCTCCCAGATGCCAGGCACAGGCATCATGCGCCACGCTGTGTCGTCGTACGACTCCTCGTAGAAGTTGGAGGGCCGCTCATCGGCATTTTCCACCCAGTGGAATTTCCAGTAACCCTCAAGCGTCAGATAACGGTCGCTGGCCGAACGCTTGTCTTTCTGGGCTTTTTCCTCGTTTTCATAAGCGAAGAAAGAGGTGTGCATGGGGAAACGGTTCACCTCGTTCACTTGCATGTCATGCCACTCCTTATAGGTCGGAGCAGCCGCCTTTACGGGTGCTGTGGCCTTGTTCTGTGCGGCGGCCTGCATGCAGGGCAGGGCGAGCAGGACCGCGGCGATGAGTAGGTTTTTCATATCTTAATTTAAGGTTTTTATGTTTTCAGTCTTATGATATCAGTCTTCCAGTCCGCTGAGCGATTTGGCGAGCCACACGTCCATATAACCGGCACCGCGGTGGTTCCAGGCGTAATAGGGAATTAGGGTGAGCGTCACGTCTTTTACCTGCAAGCCCTCACGGTGTTGCGACAATTCCTGTGCCTGTGCTTTCAAAGCTGTCACTTCGAAGGTCTTTCCGTCGGCCTCGGTGTTGCGGATGCCGAAGTGCTCCACCACCGCGAAGTCGGGATTTTCCTTGAGCAGTGCATGATGCAGGTTGAACCCGGTGTTGTCGGGCCATTCGGCGCAGTAGACCAGCGGTCCGCGCTCCACCGACACCTTGCCGCGGTCGTCGGCCACACGGTTGTTGGCGGTGACCATTCGTGGCGCCATGTCGAAATGCAGCCTCACGGCATCGCCTTTCTTCCACTTGCGCTCTATCACGAAGTAGCCGTTCTGCAACTCGCCTTTCACTTCCTGGCCGTTCACACTCACCGTGTAGGCCAGTTGGCGTCCGTCGGCAAAGGCATAAAGGTCGCTCGGCACCACCTGTCCCCTTACCCAACCGGGAATGCGGAGCATGAGGCGGAAGTTGCCGGCCTTGTTCTTATTGATGCGCAGGGCGATGTCGCCGTTCCAGGGATATTCGGTCTGCTGCTCGATGACCACATCATGGCCGTCCACCTGCATGGTGGCTGTGTTGCCGGCGAAGAGGTTCACATAGAGGTCCCTGCCGCGAACAGCATAGAAGTAGCCGGGCAGTGAGGGAATGAAGCGGCTCAGGTTGCTGGGACAGCAGGCACAGCCGAACCAGGGCTGTCGGGTGGTGGTGCCATCGGCATTGAATTTGTACTTCCCGTCGCTGGCCAGCGGGTTGGGATAGAAGAACTTGCCTCCGTCTACGCTCATGCCGCTGATGAGTCCGTTGTAGAGGGTGCGTTCCAGACAGTCGATGTATTTGGCATCGCCGTGGAGCAGAAACATGCGGTGGTTGAGGTAAACCTGGGCGATGGCGGCGCAGGTTTCATTGTAGGCGGTCAGGTTGGGCAGCTCATAGTCGGCACCGAACGCCTCACCGGCATGGCGCGCTCCCACACCGCCGGTGATGTAGTACTTGCGGCCCACGATGTTCTGCCAGATGGCGTCGATGGCCTTGATGTAGGCGGAGTCGCCGAGCAGGGCTGCCACATCGGCCATGCCGGCATACATATAGCCGGCACGAACGGCATGTCCCCATGCCTCTGTCTGTTCGGTGATGGGCTTGTGGCTCTGCGAGTAGATGTCATGGATGGTGGTCTTGCCGCGGTAGTCGAGGAAGAACTTGGCCTCGTCGAGATAGCGGCGGTCGCCGGTGAGCACATAGAGTCGCGCCAGCGCCATCTCGGCTATCTGATGTCCGGGCACCACGCAGGCCTGTCCGGCGTTGGGGCCCACTTCCTTTATCACGCACTCAGCATAGCGCTTGGCGATGTTGAGGAACTTGTCCGACCCTGTGGCCTGGTAGTGTGCGCAGGCGGCGTCGACCATGTGCCCCAGATTGTAGAGTTCGTGGCTCAGCACTTCCTCCTTCACCCAACGGCGGTCGCCGGCCCAATGATGGGGCTTCTTAGGGTTGATGGTGCGGGCGGTATACAGGTAGCCGTCGGGCTCCTGGGCGGCAGCCACCACATCAAGCACGCTGTCGATATAGTTCTTCAGCTTCTTGTCGGGATAGGTCTGCAGTACATAGCTGGCGCCTTCTATCGTCTTGTAGACATCGGTGTCGTCGAACGAGAATCCCATGAAAGAGCTCACGTCGTAGGCATCGCTGGGATGGGCGGCCTTGACGAAATTCTCGTAGCGTCCTTCACTCTCGCACTTACTGAAGGCAAGCGGGATGGTCACTTCGCGGGCGGCCTTGATGCGCTGCCCCAGAAAGGTGTTCTCATTCACCTTCACGGCCGTGAACGGAACCTGCGAGTAGGGATAGCCCGCAGTCTGTGCTTTGGCATGTTGTCCAAAGGCCAAAAGAGTGGCGCACAAAACGAGCGTCTTATAAATCTTCTTCATATTCTTCCGATGATGTCGGTACGGTTAAAGTGTAATTTGATAATTGGGTACAAATTTAAACAAAAAAAGCGAATAAATGTACCGACTTGATATAAAGAATTTGCCACGCCCAAGCCAAAACAATACTTTTTGAATTGTCAAGTTTTAATTATGTAAAATTTATTCGCTTTTGTTTTCTGTTGTGTAAAATTGAATATTGTAAAATATCTTTATTATTATAAGACAGATGTTATCGCATCGGTTATCGTGGTTAGATTGGCTTCTTTGGAGAGGTGTTTTTTCGCGTAGTTGAATGCTGCGTTGCCCATCTGGAGCCTTTCCTCTTCGGAGTGGGCTTCGGTAAGCTTGACAATAGCCTCGCGCAGCATTTCTTCATTGTCGGGTTCCACGACAAGACCACATCCGGTGCTCCTTACAATGTTGGCGCAGTCGGAGTCGGTGTCTACACTCGCGATGATGGGCCTGCCTGTGAGCATGTAGGCGGTCAGTTTTGAGGGAGTGGCAGTCTTGGCGACCCCTTTTTTGAGGCAGAGCACCAAAATGTCGGCTTCGGCTTGTTTTGAGGGAACTTCAAAGGGGTTGACGGCTCCGAAAGTGATGTCGAGTCCCAGTTCTCTTCCCAGCTCCTGACAATGATCTTTGTCGGGTCCGTTTCCTATGAGGGAAAGATGGTATTTGCCCTTGTCCAGTTTAGACATAGCCCTCACAATCAGTGCTACATTGGCAGTGGGGTTGATATTGCCAAGATACATTACATGGCAGGCACCCGGGTGGGCTGTAAGAGGAGTGTGTTGCTGGATAAAGGAAGAGTCGTTCTGCCAGTTGCGGGCCAGTATAAAACGGTCGCTCGGTATTTGGCGTGATGAGGAGAGATGGGATATCATCGAGGGGGAAATGGCAATTATTTTGGCTGCATGTTTCAAAACGAAGACATCGAAGGGCAAAAGAGCCTTGTATAGCAATCGTCCTAAAACTTTGGGCATTTTGGAGCAATATGATTCGGGGTAGATGTCTTGCACATGGATGAAATAGGGTATTCGCCTTTTCATGGCTATTTGTGCCAAAGCCCTCTGTGAAAACAATGGCCAGGTGTTGGCATAGATGGCATCGATGGGGTGGGGGTAGTTATTGACAAATTTTTTGATTGCTTGCCCAAAGCTGTAACTCTCTCTAGAACGTCCAATAATTTGAGATTCAGGGCAGACATAGCTGCTAAGGACAGTCAGTTCGAAAGGATAGTTTCTTTTGCTGTTGTCGAACACATAATTGAGCGGTCGTGATGGTTTGGGGCAAACCACGACCACTTCTTTGCCCATGGCGCTAAGTTTTTCTGCAATGTCGAACGACAGCGTGGCTGAAACCACCGGTTCTGGTGGAAAGACACAGGAAACGATAAGTATTTTGCCCATTGTGGAATGTTGTTACAAGGTTTATTAGCCAAGGCTAGTTGCCATGTTTTTTTTGCAAAGGTAAGCATTTTCCTTTTTTCTCACCCCTTTGATCTGTCGTTTTTGTCGTTATGGGGCGATTCTTTTATGATATTATGTGTGATTTAGGTTTTTTTACCATTTTTTTTTAATCCATGTATAAATAAAGAAGTAATTTTGTAGCCAATATATAAATTTTAGAGGATTTTAGCTGCCTGTCAGATTGAACTTTATTGTTAAAGACACCAATGCTTAGACTGTTTTGAAGACGGGTGGTAATAGTTGCTCAAATATTAAAAACAATCATATCAAAAATATCAAATGAAAAATCTGAAACTTTTTTGCTTTTGGATGGGATCGTTTCTGGCCATGTTGCCTCTTTATGCATTTGCCCAAGAAGGAACCATTCAATTTGCCGACGCCACGGTGAAGTCGCTCTGCGTGGCAGCCTGGGATGCCGACGGCGACGGCGAGCTGAGCTACGACGAGGCTGCTGCGGTGACCGACCTC
>ONMI01000035.1 GCA_900318915.1 uncultured Prevotellaceae bacterium
AGCAGCATACCCGGCCTCCGGGCCGATATCGTGGTGGCGGGAAAGCCTGCGCACAATGCCGGCATCAGGAGTGGCGACATCATCCAGGAAATCGACGGTAAGCCTCTCAAGGACATCAATGAATATATGGAACGCCTGTCGGAGCTGAAAGCGGGTACCACCATCCCGGTGAAAGTGCTTCGCGGCGAAGAGACTATCGTGTTTCAAGTGCACTTAACTCCCCCTGTGAGATGAAGAAGTTCTTATTTTGGTTTTTAGCTGTTGTCGTCACGCTGGTGTTGAGCATATACCAGCGCATGACGGGGCCTACTCATCCCAAAACGATTACCGTGGAGTTGAACGATTTGGGGTATAAGATGAAACTGCCCAGAAGCGGTGTGCGGCAAGATGTGAAAGTGGTGCTCAAAGACGCCCCTTCGGATGTGAGTGGCCAGCTGCATTACCGCCGTTTCCCGACAGCAGATGAATACACCACGGTGGATTTCGAATGGAAAGACGAGCAGTGGGTGGCAGTGCTGCCGGTGCAGCCTGTTGGCGGCAAACTGCAGTATTATGTCACGTTCGATGGTATCGACTATCCCGGCGATGAGCCGCCCGTGATACGGTTCCGGAATGATGTGCCGGCCGGCATACTGATACCGCACATATTGCTGATGTTTGCGGCCATGCTCTTTGCCGTCTATACGCTCTTGCTGGTGATAGCCCGCAGGGAGTACAGCAAATGGCTGAAGATCACGGTGGCCACCCTGTTCATAGGCGGATTCATCTTCGGGCCGCTCGTGCAGCATGCGGCTTTCGGCCCCTGGTGGACTGGTTTCCCGTTCGGGACGGATCTGACTGACAACAAGACACTTCTTTCCTTCCTCTTCTTCCTGGCGGCCCTTGCCACGCTGAAATGGAAGCACAACAAGTGGGTGGTCTGTCTGGCTGTGCTGTTCATGATAGCCATCTTCACCATTCCTCACAGTGCCTTCGGGTCGGAGTATGACTATTCCACGCAGCAGTTGGGCACGGCAAAGTGATTGAGGCACTGCATTTATAGCTTTTCTATTATAATTCCTTCAAACAGATAATTACATGAAAATAAAAAGTTTTTTGACGGTGGTGGCGGCGGCTGTCGCCATTGTATTGGGCATGTGTTCCTGCGGTGATGACGATGATGACCCCGTGGTGGCTGTGGCAGAACAAGTGGCGGGTTCATATACGGGCAATGAGGTCATCAAGGTCATGGGCGAAGAGTCGTCGAACGGCACCGCTACCTATGGGTTTGTCAAGGCATCCGACACGTCGGTCGACATGACGGTGCCTGAGGCAGGCGGCATGGGTCCCATGTCTATTCCCGCACTCACAGTGAAGAACATACCGCTGACACAAAGCGACAACACCGTTACGGGAAGACTGGCATCGTATGCAGGGACGGTCAAGACGGCCAACGGCGACGAGAAGGCATATACCATCAGTGATGTGACGGTTATATTCAAAGAGACGGCCGTTGCCGCTACTTTCTCGTTGAAGTATGGCAATATGCCTTTTGAAATGGTCACTACTTTTTCCGGTACAAAGAAGTAAGTGGTGGCGGAGTTGTTGAGGAGCAGAGTCTTTCATACTTTCATAGTCTGCATGACGCTGTACATGCAGGCTGGTGCGTTGTATGCGCAGGCTGTCCGCGATTCGGTCGATTTGGAGCCCGTCGTCGTGACGGCGTCACACACGCCGAAAGCGCTGAAGGACGCTCCCGTGGTCACCCGACTCATCCCAATATCCAGGACATGCTCATCCAGGAGTTGCCGGGACTTGAGTTCGGTTTTGCTATGGGGCAGGAGACTTCGCTCAATATGAGCGGTTTCGGCGGCAATGCTGTCCTCTTCCTGGTCGACGGTGAGCGGATGGCAGGCGAGACCATGGACAATGTCGACTACAACCGCATGAATCTCGACAACGTAGGGCGTATCGAGATTGTGAAGGGAGCCTCGTCGGCCCTCTATGGCTCCAATGCTGTAGGCGGGGTGGTCAACATCATCAGCCGGGAAAATAGGGAGCCCTGGACGGCCAACGTGAACTCGCGCTTCAATTCTTTCGGAAATGAATGGCGCCACGGGGCTAACTTCTCTTTCAACACTAAGAAATGGAACTCGCAGACGAGTTTCCAACATACTGCCATAGACCCTGTCGACTTGCCGAAGGCACACTCATCAGAGGAAATCGCCATAGAGCTGATGAAGAAGGCGCAGGGCTTGCCCTATGATGAGTCGGTGCTGGAGGACGATTCCAACCTGAGCCGCCTCTACGGGCAGAAAACCTACAACGTGAAGGAACGGCTGACGTGGCGCCCCACCGAGCGGCTCACGCTGATAGGCAGGGGCAGCTATTTCTTCCGCAGCAGCGAGCGCGACACCCACGACTATCATTTCAATGCCTACAGTGCCGGATTGAAAGGAAGGTATCATTGGGAAAAAGACCGCCTGTTGGAACTGTCGTACGCTTACGACCAGTATGACAAGGCCAATTTCCTGCCCGGCGGCTCGAGGACCCATGACCATGACTACAGCAACCGGCAGCATGTGCTCCATGCCCTCTACAGCCATGCTTTTGGCAGAAACAGTCTGATAGTGGGTGCCGACTTCATGCACGATTATCTCACAACCTATCAGTTCGTCGACAACTCCAGCCACTCGCAGAACAATATCGACGGATTCGCTCAGTTCGACTGGAACATCACCGACCGGCTGAACGTGGTGGGCAGCGTCAGATACGATTACTTCTCCGCTTCTGCGCAGAAGGCGCTCACAGAGCGTCTCGCCGTCGTCTACAAGATGCCGTGGATGACTTTCCGCGTCAATTATGCCAGCGGCTTCCGGGCTCCTTCGCTCAAGGAGATGTACATGCACTTCGACATGGGAAATATGGGATATATGATTCTCGGTAATCCTGACCTGGAGCCGGAGAGGAGCCACAATTTCAACATCGCCTTCGAACGGACCCGGCGCATCAATGGCGGGGGAATCCTCGACGGACGCTACAACTTCACCCTCATGGGCTATTGCAATATCTTCGACAAACGCATCACCACCATCGACGGCGGATTGTACGAGGGAATGGAAAGCGCGCTCTACTGGAATGAGGAGGGCATCAAGGTATGGGGCGTCGATGTCAGTGTCGGCCACATTTTTGATTATGGCTTGTCGTTCAAGTTGAACTACGCTTGGATGCATGAGACGGGCAACGTCTTCTTCTCGCAGTTCTCACAGCCCCGCTCTCATTCTTTGACTTGGAGGGTGGGCTACAACCATCGGTTCTCACGGCATTATGCGCTCGATGCGGCTTTCTCCGGGCGCAGTCAGGGCAAACCGCAGTCGGGCCGGAAGGATGTTGACCAGGGCTATACCATCTGTAAGCTGATGCTGCAGCACCATATCTGGAAGGGCATCAATATCAATACGGCTGTAGACAATCTTTTCAACTACAAGCCTAAGTCGTATTTCTATAGTTCTCCGCTCACAACGGGCATTTCCTATAGCATAGGACTGTCTGTCGATTTGGATGAAATCCTGTAATGTTTCAGAGGAAAGTTTTTTCTTTCCTGTCCAATAGGTTTTTCGGATTTTTTTCTTTATCTTTGTGGTCGGGAGGATAAGAGGCGGCGGCTTCTTTCTCCTTTCTGCGTTTTATCACTGTATTGCGTGTAAAATGACGGTTGACAATGAGTAAGCGACTTGCTGTCAGCCTGATGTTGTGAAAGTTTCTATTTGAATTGATTGTATAATACCCCAAAAACATAATAATATGATACATGTCCACGAAGAGGCTGCCCGCTGTCTGTTCTGCGTAGACGCTCCCTGCAGCCGAGTTTGCAAAAAGGGTGACCCTGCCCGCGCCATCCGCGCCATCCGGTTCGGCAATGAGAAATTGGCCGGACGCTGGGTCGCCGAGTGTACTGACGAGGAGTTGGAACAGGCCGAGGCGGCTTGTATCCACTACGACCAACCTGTCAGGATAAGAGAACTGCTCCGCTCCGCCGACTGTGGTAATCAAGCCGTCAGCGGCAGTGCCCCGTCTCTCGCCATCGACTTCTGCGGCATACCGTGCGAGAATCCTTTCTTCCTCGCATCCTCTGCCGTGTGCACCAACTATGAGATGGTGGCGCGCGCCTTTGAGGCGGGCTGGGCAGGCGTCTTCTACAAGACCATCTGCATGCAGGAGATACGCGAGGTGTCTCCACGCTTCGATGCCGTGAAGGGAGGCACCTCGTTTGCCGGCTTCCGCAATATGGAGCAGTTGTCGGAAAACCCGGTGGAGATGGACTTCGATATCCTCCGGCGGCTGAAGGAAAACTACCCCACCAAGGTGGTCGTGGCCAGCATCATGGGCCAGACCGAGGAACAATGGATAGAACTGGCCAAAATGGCCGAGGAGGCCGGCGTGGACGCCGTGGAGCTGAACTTCTCGTGCCCGCAGATGCGCTTGGCCGGCATGGGCAGTGATGTGGGGCAGAATTCGGAGTTGGTCACGTTCTACACGAGCTATGTGAAGCGCAACGTGAAAAATCCCGTCATAGCGAAGATGACGCCCAACATCACGCAGATCAACAAACCCGCCATGGGCTCCTATTTCGCGGGGGTGGATGCTATCTCGGCCATCAACACCATCAAGAGCGTCACTATGTCGCCCATGGCGGCGGTGAGCGACAAGCTGACCGTCTCGGGCTATTCAGGACGGGCCGTCAAGCCCATCGCCCTCAGGTTTATCTACGAGATGACATCCAACAAAATCATGAAAAATGTGGAGTTCAGCGGTATCGGAGGCATAGAGACGTGGCGCGATGCGCTGGAGTTCATACAGCTGGGCTGCCGAAACGTGCAGGTGTGCACCGCGGTGATGGAGTACGGCTACCGCATCATCGACGACCTCCTGCTCGGCCTGCAGAACTATATGGCGGAAAGGGGTGTGGAACGTCTGGATACACTCGTCGGCGAGCAGTTGCCCAACTTCGTCCTTCCGTCCGACCTTGACCGCGACACGGTGGTCTACCCCAAGATAGACCGGGAGAGGTGCATGGGATGCGGCCGCTGCTATACTTCCTGTATGGACGGCGGACACCAGGCCATCAGTTTCGATACGGCCACCCGCCAGCCCCGTATCATCGGCACCAAGTGCGTGGGCTGCCATCTCTGCCGTCTGGTATGTCCTACGGGCGCCATCGGTCTGACCAAGCGTATCAGGAAAAAATAAGTGCAATAGACAGCGCAAGGATAATGTGGGGTGAGGTCCCCAATGCGTATCAAAGCAAGCGGGTGTGTCAATTTTTCTTTTGACACACCCGCTTGGTAATCGATTTCGCCATAAGCCAATCAGTCTTTGAGCGAATAGGTGATGGTAGACACTACCCGTACTTTTTTCTCATAGGGAAGGTCGCCGTCGTCGATGGAAAACTCACCCTGTCCAGCCTCCACAATCTTGTTGATTTTGGAGTGACTGTTCTCAGCAAACTGCTTTGCCGTTTTCTCCGCGGCGGTAATGGCGTCTGCCATCATCTCAGGTTTCAACTGCTGAAACTGGGTGTACTCATATTCGGCATAGTCTGAATCCAGAATGACATTACGCTCTACCAGCTCGTCAACTTTCGACCTCAGTTCATTGATGAATTTCGTGTCTTTGGAGGTGACGATGACGGAACGGCTCACGCTGTAGTTGTAGCGTGGCTTGTTGTCTCCCCACGCATTGGCCAAATTGTCAGTCACGTTGAAGGTAGACTGTTGGAAGGCGCCCTTGTCATTGAGACCCTTCTCCATGAGAAATTTTTTAATAATCTTGACTTTATTATCGATTTGGCCGAAGAGGGGTTGCAACTCGTTGCCAGATTCTTGCAAAGACATAGTCCACACCACTTTGTCCGCCTCCACCACTTTCTCGGCGAGGCCTTTCACAGTCACACGGCGGTCTTTGTTGGTGAAATTGTCAATACCTGCTTTGATGCAGAGTCCGAGCATCAGAAGACCGACAGCCACGATGCCCGCAACAATTATTTTCTCATACTTTTCCATAGTTGTTCGTTTTGGTACCGCAAATATACGTTTTCTTTTTAGAAGTGTTCGGCTTTTTTGTCTCATTAACTATTTTTTGTTTTTATGTGCAAATTTATTTAGTGAAACGAAAGGTGCAATACCTACAGCAAATGTTTTTTGTTTAAGAAAAGAACGAAATAGTTAGCTTCATGCGCGGACAATTCGTCCAATTTTTCTATTTTTGCATTTAGGAATCCTAAAAAGACAATGAGAATGGAGAAAATATTCATAGCCCTAATATGGATGCTGGCTATAAGCATGGGCACGATGGCCGACAATGGTCTGAACATCGTGCAAATAGAAGTGGAGAAAGAGCAGAAGGGTGGCTCCGCTCATGTGTGGGTGCATTTCCCCGTTGATGCCGACAGTCCGGTGCGGAGAGCTGTCATCAGTTATATCTTTCAATGCATGCTCTCATTTTCGAATGCCGACATCGACTACCCGTCGGACACTTGCGATGAGGAAGAATTCAAGACCTTTCTTGACAGTTACACCGACTCCGTCTCTCATGCCTGTGCCATAGACCAGCAAGAGTATGCCGCCTCTTGCGCAGAGTCGGGGATAATCTATGAGGTGTCTTGGTTTCGGAACTTTTCTATCCTGAAAGTGGCCGAGACCGACCGCTATGTGAGCTATGCCTGCTATGACGGGGAGTTTTTCGGTGGGGCACATGACAACCGTGGGTCTAAGGCCAAAACTTTCAGAAAGTCGGATGGTGCCGCCGTAGACATCTTTGTTGAGGATGAGGATGTGACCGAACGGATGCAGGGCGTTTTGTGGAAATACCTTGCTGATTCAAATGAAGAAGGTGACGCAAAGGAATTCGCCCAGGAAATAGGTGATTTTCTGGAAGCCAATTACGGCAATCGGGAATGGCTGCATCTGCCTGGCAATAGTATCTATCTGGCCCCTGACGGTGTGCACTTGGAGTATGCGCCTTTGGAAATCAGCTTTTGGCATATGGGCTCACAGGAAATAGTAATTCCCTACGAGGCGGCCAAGCCTTTCCTCACCGCAGAGGCAGCTCGGCTGGCACGGCCCTAAATTGGCAATGCGGCAGCGTTAGTGCCTTCCACACCCTTGCTACAATGCCTTTATGAGAAACTGCAAGACGCAGGAAGTCAAGCTCTACATGAGCAACGACATCTACTTCGAGCACTATCCCAACTCCTCGGTCCTGAAAGTGCATTTGATGGATACGAATGTCGCTCTGCAGCACCTTGCTACGGCTGAGAGAATGGGGTGTGATGGTGGAAAAATTATAAGACATCTAAAATGATGGGGCATCCATCCTGTCAGAGAGGAATGGGGTGCCTCCCGTTATCATGAAAAGCAATAATCTAAGAAAAACAAATATGAATACACTTCAAGACAGACTGCGCGGTTCGCTCGTCGGTGGCGCCATCGGCGATGCATTGGGATATCCTGTTGAGTTTATCGGTTCTTTCAGGGAAATACAACTTCAGTATGGCAATCGGGGCATCACCCGGCTTGACACAGAGTGCTGCTTCGCCTCCAAAAGAGAGGGTGAAGCCAAGGCGGTGTTTTCTGACGACACGCAGATGACGCTCTTCACAGCCAACGGCCTGCTCAATGCTCCTCGATTGGGCATGGAACCCATAGAGGGCATCTGCCGCGCCTACCTGGAGTGGTGCGAGACACAGCGTAGCGGAAAGAGAGGCGATGCGGAGTGCTGGATTCGTGATGTGCCGGAGCTCAACAACCGCCGCGCTCCCGGCATCACCTGCTTGTCGGCACTCGAGGACATCAAAAGAGGGGTGAAGCCGTTCAACAACAGCAAAGGCTGTGGAGGAGTGATGCGCGTAGCACCGGTAGCGCTCTATGCAGTGGTGAACGACAGAATGGACATCTTGCAGGCTGACCGGCTGGCAGGAGACGCTGCTGAAATCACCCACAAGCATCCTTTGGGATTTATCTCCGCTGCTCTAATGGTCCATGTCATCTACCGCTTGGCAATCGACACCGCTCCCACACGCGAGGCCATGAAAAGGTATATCCTCGAGGGCAACGATGCCATGCGCCAATTGTATGGTAATCATTCAGGCTATGTGGAAGAGATGACCCTACAGGCCGAGCTGGCTATCGAACTGTCAGGCAATGACAGACCTGACCTGGACAATCTGTCCCGCCTCGGACAAGGATGGGTAGGTGAGGAGGCGCTTGCCGTGGGACTCTACTGCGCCTTGAAATATTTTGACAATTTTGAGGAGGCCATGATAGCATCGGTCAACCATGGAGGCGACAGCGACAGCACCGGTGCCATAGCCGGCAACATCCTCGGCGCCGCCATCGGATATGAAGCCATACCGCAGTTCTACAAGAACGATGTGGAGATGCTTGACCTGCTCCTGCACATGGCCGATGACCTCTATCGTGGAGAGGTGACACCTATGTAAAGGGTTGACATGAAAATATTTGCGGGGATATGTCTAAAAAGGCATATCCCCGCATTTTTGGTGTTGTCAGTTGCACACCTTATAATACTACAGGCTCTCGTAACTGCCGGTAAACGTGGTGGTGTTCATGTCGCCCGTCTGGTAGCCACGCTTCAGCCAACGCATGCGCTGGTCGGAGGTACCATGCGTGAACGACTCGGGCTGGCTGTAACCCTGGGCGCGCTCTTGCAGGTAGTTGTCGCCGATGTGCTGCGCGCAGTTGATGGCTTTCTGCAGGTCGCCGCTCTCCAGCGAACCGAAGGCCTGGTCCTCATAGTGGGCCCAGACACCGGCATAGTAGTCGGCCAGCAGTTCCAAGCGCACACTCAGCTGGTTGGCCTGTACCTTGCCAGCCTGGCTCATCTTGGCGTGCACCTGGGGCAGAATGCCCAGCAGGTTCTCCACATGGTGGCCCACCTCATGCGCTATCACATAGGCACGGGGAAACTCACCCGGCGATTTCAGGTCGGTCTCCATCTGTTTGAAGAACGACAGGTCGATGTAGAGCTTCTGGTCGGCCGAGCAGTAGAAGGGACCCACTGCCGAGGTGGCACCGCCGCAGTTGGTCTGCACTTGGCCGCTGAAAAGCACGAGGGTAGGGGGCGTGTAGGTCTTGCCCATCTGGCGGAATACGGCACTCCACACGTCTTCCGTGCTGGCCAGAATCTGGCGGCAGAACTTGGCCTGTGCCTCCTCCTCGGGCGAGAACGTCACTTCCTGCTGCTGCTCCTCACCGCCTTGCATGCCGCCCATCTGCTGCACCACCTCAAGGGGGTTGCCGCCCATGAGCAGGGTGATAAGGCCCACAATAATCATACCGCCGATACCCAGACCGGCCATCTGGCCGCCACTCATGCCGCGGCGGTCCTCAAAATTCTCACTTTCTCTTCTTCCGTCAAGTTTCATGGTCTTATTGCTTTGTTTTGATGATTTCCTAACAGTTGGCTTTGGTTCATTTGCTTGCAAAAATATATATTTTATGGCAAATTTCACACCGTTTTGCAAAAAAATACTGCGTTTTTTTACAAATAATTTCCAGGCGAGGCCCATCTTGTTGCTTTTGAGCGAAATGGTACACCGCAATTGTCACTCAAAACCGCATTTTTTGAACATTTTGTTTTGCATTTACAAAAAAAATCACTATCTTCGCAACGTAACCTAACCAATGCGATACCATGAACAGACAAGAGCAATTCATCATCACCATCAACCGACAGTTCGGTACGGGTGGACACGAAATAGGAGCCGAGATAGCACGACGACTCAATGTAAAGCTTTTTGATAAGCAAATCTTACAGGAAGTGGCCCGCGAGTTCAATATCGGAGCCGAGGTGGTGGACAAGACCGAAACGCGCATCCCCTCCT
This sequence comes from uncultured Prevotellaceae bacterium, assembly GCA_900318915.1. Lineage (GTDB taxonomy): Bacteria > Bacteroidota > Bacteroidia > Bacteroidales > Bacteroidaceae > Prevotella. The sequence goes on from ONMI01000035.1 coordinate 9,884, forward strand.
GGCGCGACGATTTCGCACAGTTCTACCGCGACTATGTGGCCGATCACGAATATCATGAGACCGGACGCGAACTCACCACGCAGGAACTCTTCGACGCGCAGGCCGCGGTAATCAAAAAACTGGCCGAGCAGGAGTCGTGCGTCATCATCGGGCGGTGTGCCTTCGATATCTTCCGCAACCATCCCAATGTGTTGAAAATTTTCATCCATAGCCCCATTGAGACACGCATACGCCGCGTGGTGGAACGCTATGGCGTGTCGGAAGCGGATGCCAAACTCATGATTGTAGACAACGACTACACCCGCGAGCTCTATACCAAGACCTACACCGGAAGCGAGTGGTACGACGCACGCAACTACAACCTCTCGCTCGATGTGAGCCGATTCGGGGTGAACGGTACCGTCGACTATATCATGAAGATGATTGGCGATTAACGGCCGGCCCGCCATGCGGCCGGCTTTTAGCCGATGCGAAATGCAAGTTTTGGGAAAAACCTTTTGCAGACTGACGGAAATTGTGTATTTTTGCACGATTTTCGAAACATAACTATTTTTCTAAGTAGATGAATATCTCATATAAGTGGCTGAAAGAGTATGTCGACTTCACACTTTCGGCCGAAGAAGTGAGTGCTGCACTTACCGCATCGGGTCTCGAAGTGGGCGCACTCGAGGAAGTACAAAGTATCAAAGGAGGTTTAAAAGGATTGTATGTGGGACAAGTGCTCACCTGTGAACCTCATCCCAACAGCGACCACCTGCATGTCACTACCGTCGACCTGGGCCGCGAAACGCCATCGCAGATAGTTTGCGGCGCTCCCAACGTGGCCGCTGGACAGAAAGTCATCGTGGCCGACCTGGGTTGCGTGCTCTACGACGGCGACAAAGAGTTCGTCATCAAGAAGTCGAAACTCAGAGGCGTGGAGTCGTGCGGCATGATCTGTGCCGAAGACGAAATCGGTATCGGTCACGACCACGCCGGCATCATTGTACTGCCCGACGACGCAAAGGTGGGCACACCGGCTGCTGAATACTATAACCTGGAGAGCGACTGGCTCATCGAGGTGGACATCACCGCCAACCGTGCCGACGCCCTCTCTCACTGGGGAGTGGCACGCGACCTCTATGCGTGGCTCAAGACCAACGGCTATGAGACGGCGCTGCATCGTCCTGGCTGCGAGGATTTTAAAGTAGACAACCATGACCTGCCCGTCAGGGTGACCATCGAAAACCAGGTGGCCTGCAAGCGCTATGCCTGCGTAAGCATCACCGGATGCGAGGTGAAGGAATCGCCCGAATGGCTCAAGAACCGGCTCAATACGGTGGGACTCCGACCCATCAACAATATCGTAGACATCACCAATTATGTGATGATGGCCTACGGACAACCCCTCCACTGCTTCGACGCCGACATGGTGAAAGGTCACCATATCGTTGTGAAGACGCTGCCCGAAGGCACGCCCTTCGTCACACTCGACGGCGTGGAGCACAAACTGGGACCGCACGACCTGGCCATCTGCAACGAAGAGGACCCCATGTGCATAGCCGGCGTGTTCGGAGGAAAAGGCAGCGGCACCTATGAGACCACACACAGCGTGGTGCTCGAGAGCGCCTATTTCCATCCCACCTGGATCAGAAAGAGCGCTCGCCGACACGGACTGAGCACCGACGCTTCCTTCCGCTTCGAAAGAGGCGTCGACCCCAACGGCACTATCTATGCCTTGAAGCAGGCTGCTATGCTCTGCCAGCAGCTCGCAGGCGGTAAGGTGGCGTCGGATATCGTGGATGTATATCCCGAACCCATGCCCGACTTCCGCGTCGACCTGCAGTACGACTATGTGGACCGACTCATCGGCAAGAAGATTGGACACGACACCATACGCAACATCGTGAGCTATCTCGACATGCGCATCGTGAGCGAAGACGAAAACGGACTTCTGCTCGATGTGCCGCCCTACCGCGTAGATGTGCAGCGGCCGTGCGACGTGGTCGAGGAGATTCTCCGCATCTACGGCTACAACAATGTGGAGATTCCCACACAGCTCAAGAGCTCGCTCGTCATCAAAGGCGAGGAGGACCAGAAACACAAGATGCAGAACCTTGTGGCCGAACAGCTCGTGGGCGCCGGATTCACCGAGATAATGAACAACTCGCTCACCAAAGCGGCCTACTATGAGAATCTGAAAGGTTTCCCCGCCCGCCTGCTCGTGAGCATCATGAACCCCCTGAGCAGCGACCTCAATGTGATGAGGCAGACACTGCTCTTCGGCGGACTGGAGAGCATCGCACACAACGTGAAGCGAAAGGCACCCAACCTGAGATTCTTCGAGTTCGGCAACTGTTACCAGCACGCCCCGGAGCGCAAAAACGACGACGACCCCATGCAGGCCTACCACGAGGAAAAACACCTCGGACTCTGGGTGACCGGAAAACGCGTGGCCGGCAACTGGGCGCACCCCGACGAGCAGAGCTCCTTCTACGAGCTGAAGGCTTATGTGGAGAATCTGCTGGCCAGGGTAGGACTCCAGATGGGAGCCACCGTGGTGAAGAATTCGGACAACGATATCTTCGCAGAAGGTGTGGCGCTGGAAACACGCGGCGGCAAACTGCTCCTCGAGATGGGCGTAGTGGCCAAACGCCTGCTTCACCTCGAAGGTATTGAGCAAGAAGTGTACTACGCTGAGGTCAACTGGACACAGCTCATGAAGGCGGTAAGGAAAAATAAGGTCACCTTCACCGAGGTGTGCAAGTATCCCGCTGTGAGCCGCGACCTGGCCCTGCTCATCGACAAGAGCGTACCCTTCAGCGAGGTGGAACGCGTGGCCAAGGCAACCGAGAAAAAACTGCTCAAGAGCGTGGCGCTCTTCGATGTCTATGAAGGCAAAAACTTGCCCGCCGGCAAGAAGAGCTATGCCGTGAACTTCATCCTGCAGGATGAGCAGAAGACACTCAACGACAAGCAGATAGACGCTATCATGAACAAACTGATAGCCAATCTGAAGAAAAACCTCGACGCCGAACTGAGATAAGACGTAACACAAATCAAAATAAGAACAATAATTCATAACTACAATGGGAAGAGCATTTGAATACCGCAAAGCGACCAAACTCAAGAGATGGGGACACATGGCCCGTACGTTCACCAAAATCGGCAAGCAGATTGCCATAGCAGTGAAAGCCGGCGGACCCGAACCGGAAAACAATCCTACTCTGCGCGCCATCATCGCAAACGCCAAGAGAGAGAACATGCCCAAAGACAACATTGAGAGGGCTATCAAAAACGCAATGGGCAAGGACCAGAGCGACTACAAGGAGGTAACCTATGAGGGATACGGACCTCATGGTGTGGCCATCTTCGTGGATACACTGACCGACAATACCACACGTACCGTGGGCGACGTGCGCTCAGTGTTCAACAAGTTCAACGGCAACCTCGGCACACAGGGATCGCTTTCCTTCCTCTTCGACCACAAGTGTGTGTTCACCTTCAAGAAAAAGGACGATATGGACATGGACGAAATCATTCTCGACCTCATCGACTATGGCGTGGAGGATGAGTTCGACGAGGACGACGAGGCAGGCGAAATCACCATCTACGGCGATCCCAAGAGCTTCGGCGAAATTCAGAAACACCTGGAGAGCGAAGGCTTTGAGGTGACAGGCGCCGAGTTCACACGCATTCCCAACGACCTCAAGGACGTGACCGAGGAACAGCGCGAGACCATCGACAAGATGGTGGAGCGCCTCGAGGACTTCGACGACGTGCAGACCGTCTACACCAACATGAAACCTGCTGAGTAATGGCTGCACGCAAAATCACCTATCCCACAACGGGCACCTGCAGCAAGCTCATCACCGTGGAACTCGACGACGACAACCGAATCCTCTCTGTCGAATTCCTCGGCGGATGCAACGGCAACCTTCAGGGCATTTCATCGCTCGTAAGGGGCATGAAGGCGGAAGACGCCATCAGCCGTCTCGAGGGCATTCGCTGCGGCATGAAACCTACCAGCTGTCCCGACCAGCTCACCAGGGCGCTCCGGCAGCTCGTAGGCTGAACAGCGCAAGCAGCTGATAAATGAATTTTCGCCCGGCTTTCATCCTGTACATGGACGAAAACCGGGCGAAATGTAAATGGCAGGAACGTGGCGCTCTATCGATACTCCTCGGCCTTCACCGTGGTGTCGAAGAGCACACGCTTCTCCTTCTGGCTGCGGTACACATAGCGGAAGGTGTAGCCGGCGTCTTTGTAGCGCTTCGTCTGTGTGTCGTTGCGGAGGGCATTCGCCAGCACTTCGTGCAAGGGGCCTTCACGACCCACAAAGTTGGCCGCATTATCGGCCGGTCCCGTGACGGAATAGTAATACACAAAGGTGTGCGTGGGTATGTCGAAGGTCATACTGTCGGTTATCATGTTGTCGCGCTCAGGCGTGGGACACGACTTCTGTGTAAACTCGGCGGCCTCGCGGGCGGCACGCTGCTCGAGCGACTCCTGGCATGACTGAAGGCCTGCCGAAAGGGTAAATGCCAAGCCCAGAGAAAGAAACCAATGGGCCCGACGGATGGTTCTGCGATTACTTTTCATCTGTATTCCTTCTTTTTCTCGTTTCATGCTGCAAAATTAGCTATTTTGTTTGACATAAGTCAAGAAATTGGCAATTATTTGGACATATCGTTTTATTGTGCTAAATTTGCCGTATAAAAATGATTATTAAGGTATTAAGATTTATACAGTTATGTTGAAAGAAAAAGCTGGTGTGATTGCAGGCGAAATCTGGAACACACTCAATGAAAATGGAGCACTCGATATCAAGGCGCTCAAGAAAATGACCAAAGAAAACGAAAAAGACCTGTACCTGGGACTGGGATGGCTGCTCCGCGAAGACAAAATTTTGAGCGAAGGCAACGTTTTCAACCTCAAGTAAGTATTTAAAATTATTTAAAAAAAATACGTTGACCGTTTGTAATACGCAGACATCAACGTATTTTTTGTATATTTGCAAATTGGCGGAACTTGGCGCTGAAGAACATTGTTCAACCTGTACCGCCGCACTTTCGCTAAAACAGCTGCAACAGCATTTTCACTGTCTATGAAGAATATAAGAAATTTCTGCATCATCGCCCACATTGACCACGGTAAGTCGACCATCGCCGACCGACTGCTTGAGTATACCAACACCATACAGGTGACGGAAGGGCAGATGCTCGACGATATGGATCTGGAACGGGAAAGGGGCATCACCATCAAGAGCCATGCCATACAGATGGAGTATACCCACAAGGGCGAGAAATACATCCTCAACCTTATCGACACTCCGGGACATGTTGACTTCTCCTACGAGGTGTCCAGAAGTATCGCCGCCTGCGAGGGGGCCATCCTCATCGTCGACGCCACGCAGGGCGTGCAGGCGCAGACCATCTCCAACCTCTATATGGCCATCGACAACAATCTCGAGATTATTCCCGTCATCAACAAAATCGACATGCCGTCGGCTATGCCCGACGAGGTGGAGGATGAAATCATCGACCTGCTCGGCTGCGACAGAAGCGACATTCTGCGCGCATCGGGAAAAACCGGCGAGGGAGTGCCCGAAATCCTGGAGGCCGTGGTGGAGCGCATACCGCATCCGGTGGGCAATCCCGACGCACCCCTGCAGGCGCTTATCTTCGACTCGGTGTTCAATTCCTTCCGGGGCATCATCGCCTATTTCAAAATCGTGAACGGCTCCATCAAGAAGGGCGATAAGGTGAAGTTCTTCAACACGGGCATGGAATATGACGCCGATGAGGTGGGCGTGCTCAAAATGGACATGATACCACGGCAGCAGCTCAGTACCGGCGAGGTGGGATACATCATCAGCGGCATCAAGGATGCCAAGGAGGTGAAGGTGGGCGATACCATCACCCATATAGCACGGCCCTGCGACAAGGCCATCGAGGGATTCCAGGAGGTGAAGCCTATGGTCTTCGCCGGTGTCTATCCCATTGACCCCAACGACTACGAGAACCTGCGCTCCTCGCTCGAGAAACTGCAGCTCAACGATGCGTCGCTTTCCTTCTTCCCTGAGTCGTCGGTGGCACTCGGCTTCGGATTCAGATGCGGATTCCTCGGGCTGCTCCATATGGAAATCGTGCAGGAACGGCTCGACCGTGAGTTCGACATGGATGTCATCACCACCGTGCCCAATGTGTCGTACATGGTCTACGACAAGCAGGGTGGGGTGAAAGAGGTACACAACCCCTCCGGGCTGCCCGACCTCACCATGATAGAGCACATCGAGGAGCCTTATATCAAGGCTTCCATCATCACCAATGCGCAGTTTATCGGCCCCATCATGAAACTCTGCCTCGACAAGCGGGGCGAGCTCATCAACCAGGAATTCGTCACCGGAAACCGGGTGGAACTGCACTTCTACATCCCGCTCGGCGAAATCGTGATCGACTTCTACGACAAACTCAAGAGCATCTCCAAAGGATATGCCTCCTTCGACTATTATGTGTGCGGCTACCGGCCTTCCAGGCTGGCCAAACTCGATATCCTGCTCAACGGCGAACCTGTTGACGCGCTCTCCACACTTACACACCAGGACAATGCCGTAGCCTTCGGAAGACGCATGTGCGAAAAACTGAAGGAACTCATACCAAGACAGCAGTTCGACATTGCTATACAGGCTGCCATCGGTGCCAAAATCGTGGCTCGCGAAACCGTGAAATGTGTACGAAAAGACGTTACAGCCAAGTGCTACGGAGGCGATGTGAGCCGAAAGCGCAAACTGCTCGAAAAACAGAAGAGGGGCAAGAAACGTATGAAGCAGATAGGCAATGTGGAGGTGCCGCAGAAAGCTTTCCTCGCTGTGCTCAAACTCGACTGACAAAGCCCTAAAACCCCATAACCCCATACTGAAATGAAAGAACCTGCACTCTCAACGCGCGACATAGCACGCGAACTGGCAAGAAAATACAGTACCATGACCCACGAGGAACTCGACAGCCTCGAGAGCATCCTCGTGCCCATGAAGTTCGCACGTGGTGAGAAAATTCTCTCTGCCGGAGAGATTTGCCGTAACATCTACTATATCCACACCGGACTGGTGAGACAGTTCTACTATAAGAAAAACAAGATGGTGACCGAGCACTTCGGTGTCGACGGCACTATCGTGATGTGCATAGAAAGCCTCTTCCGCGAAGAACCCACAAAATTGCAGATACAGGCACTTGAGAATACGGTGCTCTACGCGCTGCCCAAACACCGGCTCGAGGAGGTGGCATTGCATAACGTCAATATCCAGATTCTATACAGAAAAATACTCGAGGAGTCGCTCATCCTCTCACAGGTGCATGCCGACCTCGTGCGGTTTGAAACCTCACAAGACCGGTACAGAAAGTTCTGCAAACTCATGCCAAAGGTGGTGCAGCGCGCCCCGCTCGTCTATATCGCCAATTACCTGCAGATGACGCCCGAGACACTGAGCAGGGTGCGGACAGCATCGCTCAAGGAAGAGTAGTCTTTTTTTACGTTTCACCTTAATATATCAAACACTATGTTGGAAAAAATCTTCAACCCCGAGACTTATTCCATGTTGGGCACGTGGGCCATGACGTTCTGCAAAAACCTCGTCATTGCCATTGTGGTGTATCTGGTTGGTAAGTTTATCATCAACGCGATTACCAAATTCGTGAGAAAACTGCTCAAGAAGAGCAAGGTGGACCCCTCGCTCTTTACCTTCCTCACCAGCATCGTCAATGTGGTGCTGTGGCTATGCCTCCTCATCGTCATCATTTCCATTCTGGGCATCGAGACTTCTTCGTTCATCGCACTCTTCGCATCGGCCGGTGTCGCTATCGGCATGGCCCTGAGCGGCACATTGCAGAACTTTGCCGGAGGCGTGATGATACTGCTCTTCAAACCTTTCAAGGTGGGCGACTACATCGAGGCACAGGGCTTCGCCGGAACGGTGAAGGAGATTCAGATCTTCAACACCATCATCCGTACCGTCGACGCGCAGACCATCATCATTCCCAATGGCGGACTCTCTACCGGCAGCATGAAAAACTACTCGAGCGAGAAATACCGCAGGGTGGACCTCGATTTCCAGTTCGTCTACGGCGCCGACCTCGATGAGGTGAAGAAGGCCATACGCGAGGTGCAGGCCGGAAGCCCGCTCATCATCCAGGAGAAGGTGGCCGACTCTGACGTGGTAGAGGCGCCTTGGGCCGGCATCACATCGCTCGGCGAAAGGGGCGTGGTGGTGAACACCCGCACTTGGTGCAAGGGAGAGGACTATTGGACCGTCTATTTCTACATGAACGAGACGGTGTATCAGAAACTCAGAAACAGCCAGTTCATGTTCCCGCGCGCACGTATGGATGTGAGTATCCTCAACGAAAAGTAATTCTCCGCATACTACTGTCCGATGGAGGGGCTGCCAGCACGGCAGCCCCTCGCTTTTTCATACGGTTCTGCACAGGAACACTACAGATGGGTATGTATATGGAAACTTAAATAAAGTTACCGAAATATTTGCAAATACCGGTGATTTGACGTAAATTTGCATGGATTTCCTATTTTTATTTAGGCGGTCTCCTATATCTAATACTATGGCAATGACAAGAAAAACCAACACTCTATTGTTTCATGTTGTCGTGGCGGCTATCGTGGCCGTATGGGGTAGCACCTTGGTCAGTACAAAAAAACTGATCCAAGTGGGTATGCGTCCTGATGAAATATTCTATGTGAGGTTTCTTCTGGCTTATGTCGGGGTGCTTTTCTTCGCAAGAAAAAAACTATGGGCCGACAACTGGAAAGATGAACTGCTCATGGTGGCGCTCGGCATAACGGGCGGGTCGCTCTATTTCATCACCGAAAACCTGGCCGTGGGGCTCACCTATGTCAACAATGTGAGCTTCATCGTGAGCACATCACCCATCTTCACCATGATCTTCGTGCTGCTCACCTACAGATACCTCAAAGTGAAGCGTATACTCATCATAGGCACCGTGCTTGCATTGCTCGGCGTGGGGGTTGTGATCTTCAACGGGCAGGTGGTGCTCCACCTCAACCCGGCAGGCGACCTGCTCTCGGTGGTGGCCTCGCTATGCTTCGGTGTGTACTGCTATCTCACCAAAATACTTGGCGACAAATACGATTCCGTGTTCCTCACCCGCAAAGTGTTCGTCTACGGACTGCTCACCTCGTTGCCCATTCTTTGTTTTGACCCGTGGCAGTTTCCCGTTGCCAAGATGATGGAGCCGTCGGTCATGGCCAACCTCCTCTTCCTGGGTATCGTGGCCTCGTGCGCCTGTTTCGCACTCTTCAATATCGCTATCAACAAACTGGGGGCCGTCACTTGCTCCAATTATGTCTACTTCATTCCCGTGGCCACCGTCATCTTCAGTGCCATCTTCCTGGAGGAGCCGATGACCACCATCGCCTATATTGGCAGCGCCCTCATACTGGTGGGTGTGATTATGGCCAACAAAGGCTGTGCCGACGACGACTGAACCGCACGACCAGACGGCCGGCAAAGCGAAGGGGCATGTATGGTGTAATCCACACATGCCCCTTCGCCATTGACTGCCTATAGATGGGTCTATTTCATGTTGAGATAGAGGAAGCGCTTGATACTCTTTTTCGGGGTCTTCTCAAATTCCTCGTCGTGCAGACGTATCGAGACAAGTTTGCAGTAGGAGGGGAGCACGGCATTCAGCTTCTTGCGGTTCTCCTCCATCACATTCTTCAGGTCTTCCATGCTCAAGCCTATCTGCTTGGCCTCGTCCATATCGGGGTATACCAGACCCACCAGCTTCTCGCCCTCCTGTATCACGATGCTCTCACTCACCAGATTCATCGAGTTGAGCTTGTCTTCTATCTCCTCGGGATAAATGTTCTGGCCGCTGGCGCCCAGCAGCATGTATTTGCTGCGACCCTTGATAAACACATTGCCGTCCTCGTCCATCACACCAAGGTCGCCCGTGTGGTACCAGCCTTCTGAATCCAGGGCCAGACGGGTGGCCTCCTCGTTCTTGTAGTAGCCAAGCATCACATTCATGCCGCGCACCAGTATCTCGCCGGGTATGTTGGCAGGGTCGCTGCTGGCTATGCGCACCTCGTTGTGCACCACGGCCCTGCCGCAGCTGCCAGGCACAAAGTCCTCGTAACCGGCATAGCAGATGATGGGAGCGCACTCTGTGGCGCCGTAGCCCACCGTGTAGGGAAAATTGATGCGGTGCAGGAACTGCTCCACCTCCTGGTTGAAGGCGGCGCCGCCGATAATCACCTCGTAGAAATTGCCGCCGAAGGCTTTCTTCACCTGCTCGCAGATGGCATGGCGCACCTTCTTGTTGATGCCGGGCATGTTGAGAAGGAGGTTCATACGGGGTGTCTGCACCTTGGGGAACACCTTCTTGCGGATAATCTTCTCTATCACCAGCGGAACGGCGATGATGATGGCCGGTTTGATGTCGGCAAAGGCCTGTGCTATCACAGCGGGAGACGGAAGGCGCGACAGATAGTAGATGTGGCAGCCGTTCAGAAACTCGTAGATGAACTCGAAAGCCAGACCGTACATATGGGCCATCGGAAGGATGCTCAGCACATTGTCGCCCTTCTTCACGTTCTTGCCCATGGCCACACCGGCAAAGTCGAAGTTGCTCCACAACGCACGGTAGGGTATCATCACGCCTTTCGAAAAACCGGTGGTGCCGCTCGTATAGTTGATCAGCGCCAACTCGTCGGGACTCTGCTCCTTGTAGTACTTCACGTGCTCGGGGCGGAAGTATTTGGGATATTTCCGACCGAACATCTCGTTGAGATGCTCGCGGGCATAGGTGAGCTTCTCCGAACGGGAGAAACGGAGCGAGTAGTCGGGTATGTAGATGATACCTTCGATGTAGGGCATCTTGGTGGCATCTACTTGGGTCGACACAACATCGCCCGTGAACAGTAGCTTCGCACCGCTGTGGTTCACGATGTTGTGTATCTGGTCGGCTGTGAATTCATGCAGAATGGGCACCGCCACGGCACCATAGGTCAGCGTAGCCAGGAAGGCGGAGGCCCATCCGGCGCTGTTGCGCCCGCACAGCGCTATCTTGTCGCCGCGTTTCACGCCGCTGCTCTCAAACATGATGTGTAGCTTCTCTATCTTGCGGGCCACATCGTGGTATTGAAGGGTGATGCCTTTGTAGTCGGTAAGAGCATCGGCATTCCAGTTGTCGATGATGCTCTTCTCAATCAGACTATTGAATTGTGGTATTGATTCCATAACGAAAGGGGGTTGTCAGACGTTTTGGTATAAATATCTCTTAATGCTTTTTTTCGGGGTCTTGGCAAACTCCTCATCGTGAAGCACGATGGCGGAGAGATTGCTGTAGGAGGGAAGGGTGGCGTTCAGCTTCTTGCGGTTCTCCTCCATGATGTTGTTCAGGTCTTCCTCCGTGAAACCCATGCTCTTGGCCTCGTCAAGGTCGGGGTGTACCAGACCGATGAACTTGTCGCCTTTCTGGATGACAAGACTCTCGCTCACCATCAGCATGTTGTTGAGCTTGTCTTCTATCTCCTCGGGATATACATTCTGGCCGTTGGCGCCCAGAAGCATGTTCTTGCTCCGGCCGCGTATGAAAATATGACCATCCGCATCCATCGTGCCAAGGTCGCCGGTGTGGTACCAGCCGTCCTTGTCGATGGTGGCGCGGGTGCTGGCCTCGTCCTTGTAGTAGCCCAGCATCACATTGGTGCCTCGGGTCACTATCTCGCCGGCCCGGTGCTCAGGGTCGCTGCTCAGTATCTTCACCTCCATGCCGTCTACGGCCCTGCCGCAGCTGCCGGCCTTGTGCTCCTTGTAGTCGCAGTAGGAAATGAGGGGGGCGCACTCGGTGGCACCGTAGCCCACCGTGAGGGGGAAGTCGATGTTCATCAGAAATTCCTCTACCTCCTGGTTCAGCGCAGCACCGCCTATAATCACCTCGTAGGCATTGCCGCCCAGAGCCTCGTATACCTGCTCGCAGATTTTCTGCTTCACTTTCTTGCTGATCACGGGCATGCTCATAAGCAGACGCATGGGGTGGGTCTGTATCTTGGGAAACACACGCTTCCGGATAATCTTCTCAAGTATCAGCGGAACAGCGATGATGATGGAGGGCTTCACCGTGCTCAGCGCCTGTGCGATAATGGCGGGAGAGGGAAGGCGGTTCAGGAAGTAGATGTGCATGCCGTGGGCAAAACCGAAGAGGAACTCTATCGCCAGACCGTACATATGGGCCATCGGAAGGATGGAGAGCATATTGGTGCCGCTCTTCACTTTGGGGGCCAACTCGCGCATGATGTAGTCGGTGTTGCCCCACAGCGCACGGTAGGGCAGCATCACACCCTTGGAATGACCCGTGGTGCCGCTCGTGTAGTTGATCACGGCAAGCTCCTCGGGCTGGTCCTGGTGGTAGTGCACGTTTTCGGAACGGAAGGCCATGGGATATTTCTTGCCGAACATCTCGTTCAGGTGGGCACGGCCGTAAGTGAGAGCCTCGGAGCGCGATACACTGACCGACAGGTCGGGCAGGTAGATGATGCCCATCAGGTCGGGCATGGCGTCGGGGTTGATTTGCTTGGCCACGTAGTCGCCCACAAACAGTATCTTCGCTCCGCTGTGGTTCACTATGTTGTGTATCTGCTCGCTGTTGAACTCATGCAGGATAGGAACGGCCACGGCACCATAGGTGAGGGTGGCCAGAAAGGATACCCCCCAGTGCGAACTGTTACGGCCGCACATGGCTATCTTGTCGCCTCGCTGTATCCCTATGTGTTCATACATGATATGTATTTTTGCTATCTTGCGCGCCACATCATTGTATTGAAGGGTGGCACCTTGATAATCGGTCAAGGCGTCGTTGTTCCAGTTTTTTACAATGCTGTCTTCTATGAATTTGTTGAAGCTGGGTAAACTTTCCATTGCACAATTTTCAGTAGATTGTGCAAAGGTAATATAAAAGTTGCACAAAGCAAAAAAAAATGTGCAGTATTTGCCCTTTTTTCAGGCAATATGACCGAAAAGAAGGCATTAGCAGAAAAATCAGTGAAAAAAAAGGAAAAATAGAGCAATGCCCCGTTCGCAACAGACTCGAATTCTATATTATTCGAATATTTATTAAAGTCAGTCGTATTTCATCGACTTGGCGGGGTGGATGTGCGAAATCAGGTAGCTCGGCGCCAGCAGCATCGTCACGCTCACCAGCAGGGTGGCCACATTGAGCAGCACAATCAGCACGATGTTGATTTCTACCGGCACTACGTCTACATAATAGGTCTCGGCATCGAGCTTCACCAGCCCCGTGGCTTTCTGAAGCAGGCAGATGCCCAGCCCGAGCAGGTTGCCCCACAGCATGCCCTTGCCGATGATGAACACGGCAAACCACAGAAAGGTGTGGCGTATCGTCTTGTTGCGGGCGCCCAACGCCTTCAGGATGCCTATCATGTTGGTGCGCTCCAGAATGATGATGAGCAGACCCGATATCATCGTGACACCGGCCACCGCCACCATCAGCGCCAGAATAATCCATACGTTTAGGTCGAGCAGGTCGAGCCAGGCGAATATCTGGGGATAGGAGTGCTTGATGGTCATCGTGAAATAGGTGTTGCCGTAGTGGTCGGTGGTGCGGTCCACAAGCTGGTTCATGAGCATGTCGGCTGCTTCCAACTGCTCAAAGTCGTAGAGTGTGAGCTCGGCGCCGCCGGCCTGGTCGGCCTCCCAGCCGTTCAGCTTCACCACGGTGTAGAGGTCGGTTAGACAGAGCTGCTCGTCGTAGTGCTTCAGGTTGGTATTGTAGATGCCGGCGATAGTGAAACGCCGGGTGCGCACATTGTCGTCGCCCAGGAAATAGGCAAACACCTTGTCGCCCGCCTTCAGACACAGCTTGTCGGCTATCAGCTTCGACAGCACCACCTTGTTGCTGCTCTTCTCGTCGCTGAAACGGGGAAGGCTGCCTTCTACCATATGACTGCTGATGAAAGCAGTGTCGAACTCCGGACCCACGCCTTTCAGCGTGACACCCAGGAAGTCGCTGTCGGTCTTCAGTATGCCCTGCTTCATGGCATAACGCTGCACATGGCGCACACCTTCTATATTGCGGAGGCGGTCCATCATGCTGTCGTCCATGCAAATGGGTGTGGGAAGGTCGTTCTGGATAGACTTGAACTCCGACACGATGATGTGGCTGCCAAAACCCGTCACCTTGTCGCGGATGGTGTGTTTGAACCCTATCACAACGCACACCGACACTATCATCACTGCCAGACCTATCGCCACACCAAGCGTGGCGATACGGATGGCCGGACGGCTCACCTGGCGGCGGCCTTCCGGGTCTTGATAGATACGGCGGGCGATGAACAGGGGAAAACTCATGACTGCTGCTCGGAGATTTTACGGCCGGGATAGGCCTCAAGGGCTTTACGCAGTACAATGAGGGCCTGCTCAAGGTCGGCTTTCTTCAGCACATAGGCTATGCGAACCTCGTCGAGACCGGCACCGGGGGTGGTGTAGAAACCGGCGGCGGGGGCCATCATCACCGTGGCACCCTCATATTCGAACGCTTCCAGACACCAGCGGCAGAAGTCCTCGGCATTGTCCACCGGCAGACGGGCCACGGTGTAGAAGGCGCCCATGGGGATGGGAGAGTAGACACCGGGAATGCGGTTCAGACCGTCAATCAGACATTTGCGGCGGTCCACATACTCGTCGTACACATCGCGCATGTATTCCTCGGGGGTGTCGAGCGAGGCCTCGGCCACTATCTGGCCGATGAGGGGAGGGGAGAGACGGGCCTGGCAGAATTTCATCACCGCCTTCTGCACCTCCTTGTTCTTCGTGATGAGGGCGCCGATGCGGATGCCGCATTCTGAATAGCGCTTCGACACCGAGTCAATCAGTATCACATTCTGCTCGATGCCTTCCAGATGGCAGGCGCTGATATAGGGAGAGCCGGTGTAGATGTATTCGCGGTACACCTCGTCGGAGAAGAGATAGAGATCGTACTTCTTCACCAGGTCGCGTATCTGGTTCATCTCGCGCCGCGTGTACAGGTAGCCGGTGGGATTGTTGGGGTTGCAGATCATGATGGCACGGGTGCGCTCGTTGATCAGCTCCTCAAATTTCTCCACCTTCGGCAGCGAGAACCCTTCTTCTATCGTGGTGGAGATGGTACGTATAACAGCGCCCGCCGAGATGGCAAACGCCATGTAGTTGGCATAGGCGGGCTCGGGCACGATAATCTCGTCGCCAGGATTCAGACACGACATAAAGGCGAACAGCACAGCCTCGCTGCCGCCCGAAGTGATGATGATATCGTCGGCCGTCACGTCTATCTGATACTTCTTGTAGTACGACACCAGCTTCTGCCGGTAGCTCAGATAGCCCTGCGAGGGTGAATATTCCAAAATGGTACGGTCTATGTGCTTCAGCGCGTCAAGGCCGGCCTGCGGAGTGGGCAGGTCGGGCTGACCGATGTTCAGATGATACACATGGGTGCCGCGTGCTTTGGCCTTGGCTGCAAGAGGAGCCAGTTTCCTGATGGGTGATTCGGGCATCTCCAGCCCGCGTATTGAAATTTTTGGCATGATGGCGGTCGTTTCTTTCTATGGGGCCATGAAGGCATGGCCGTTTTGCTTGCGCATGCAAAGGTAATTAAAACTGAGCGCATGGCAAAATGAACAAGCAGTATTATTCTAAGTTTTTTTTGTTATGTCAGGGTTAAATGATTTTTTTTTCCTACTTTTGCCGACCGAAACAATTATTACACTTCAATATAATATGAGATCAAGAACAGCTCTTTGGTTTGAAACCAAAATTCGTTATGAGAAAACCATGGAGGACGGACTCCAGAAAAAAGTGACCGAGGCTTACACCGTAGATGCCCTAAGCTTCACAGAAGCAGAGAATTCCATCACTGAGGAAATGTCGTCGTACATCAGCGGTGAGTTTGAAGTGGCTGATATCAAAAAGGCTGCCTACAAGGAGGTCTTCTTCAGCGACCTGAACAGCGACGACCGCTGGTTCAAGGCCAAACTGCAGTTTATCACCATCGACGAGAAAACAGCCAAGGAAAAACGCTCCAATGTCTATTATCTCGTACAGGCGGCTTCGCTGCCCGTGGCCGTGAAGCACATCGATGAGATGATGGGCGGCACCATGATCGACTACACCATCGCATCGGTGGCAGAGTCGCCGCTGATGGATGTCTTCGAGCACAAGGTGAAAACCACCAAACCGGCTGCTGTGCCCGAAGCGGGCGAGTAAATCTCGCGCGTACCTTAATAATAGTATATTGATAATATCCATGTTGCTATGAGCGATATAAAGAAACATCTGCACGAAATAACCGACTGCCTGCCCGAGGGGGTGCGGCTCGTGGCCGTGAGCAAGTTCCATCCCGAAGAGGATATCATGGAGGCGTATGCCGAGGGACAGCGCATCTTCGGCGAGAGCCATGAGCAGGAGCTCTCGAGAAAGCATGAAAAGCTGCCCAAGGATATTGAGTGGCATTTCATCGGACATCTGCAGACCAACAAGGTGAGGTTTATCGTGCCTTATATCTCTATGATTGAGGCGGTCGACTCGCTCCGGCTCATGAAGGAAATCGAGAAACAGGCGGCACGCTGCGACAAGGTGGTCGACTGCCTGCTCGAACTGCACATCGCCGAGGAGGCCACTAAGTATGGCCTCTCGCTCGACGACTGCCGGCAGCTGCTCCACGACGGCGAGTGGCGCAACATGAGCCATGTCAGGATTCGCGGACTCATGATGATGGCTTCCTTCACCGACGATGAGCAGCAGATACGGCGCGAGATGAACATCGCGGCCGACTTCTTCGACGAGGTGAAACGCGACTATTTTGCCGACGACGACGCCTTCGCCTTGCGTAGCTGGGGCATGAGCGACGATTTCCCCATCGCCCTGCAGTGCCGCAGTAACATGATAAGGGTGGGCACGCGCATCTTCGGACCCAGAAAATATTAAGATGTCCTTATACTAAAAGCATGCGGGGGAGCAATCATTCAGTTGCTCCCCCGCATGCTTTTAGCGTTGAGGTGGGTTCTATTAATTATGTCGAGGCGATTTTTGATTTTTAGTCGTGTGCAGAGTGTAAGTTGAAGAGGGAGTATAGCGGGCTATACGACCGATGAG
>ONMI01000058.1 GCA_900318915.1 uncultured Prevotellaceae bacterium
TACTTATGCTGTTGTCCTCTTTCTTGGTCTATGCGGCGTTAGCCCAAGATAGCGAGCCGAAGACGATTTCATTGACTGACGCCGAACGTGCACTTGTCGGACAGAATAGTGACTTTGCCTTTAACTTGTTCCGTAAGACACGCGACACGGAAAATCACGTCATTTCGCCCTTGAGCATCACCTATGCTCATCTGACAGTGTACGAACGGCCAAGATTCTCGTGAGGTAAGCCTGTCCCATGCTGATGAGAACGTTTTTGTTAAGCCAAATGTACAGAGCTAAGCTTGCTTGAGCTCTGCCATTGCGAGAAAAGATAGGATGAAATCCAACAACCCCCCAGGGCTGTCTCCCAACAGTCACTTGTCCTTTGTGCGCCGTTTCTCAACTTTCTCCTAGCCTCAACAGCGTTCTGGTCCAGCATGGACACGGTGTCCTCCATGGGCTCCTCAACATGGTACCATCAGAATAAAAGAAGGGATGATATACGTGAAAAGATCGCGTCAACTTAGCCTTATGGTATAGAGTAACACACAGAAACAAGAATCAAGACGAAATGAATAACAAAAAACGAGATATCACTTTTGACATTGCAAGAAGCCTGTGCATTTTGTGGATAGTGGGGGTGTGGCACCTGAAAGACTACGTGTGCCTTGACGGTGTCAGCGAAGACATAATGCGTGCGGGAGATGTCATCACGACTGCGGTGCTGGGCGCGTTCACATTCATGTCAGGTTTCTTCCTGAAAAGACATAAGATGAGAACTGTGTCCGATGCCCTGCTTTTCTACAGGAAAAGACTTCTTAGGTTCTGGGGGCTGTATTTTGCGGCCTCGGCAAGCATATACTTGGCCAGCATAGCTGGCGGGTCCCCCTGGTTCGCAAGTCCTTTGAGTTTCGTACTGTCGCTGCTCGGGCTTTCCGTTTTCTTCCCCCCTCTCCCAAGCACCTTTTGGTATATCAGCATGCTGATGCTCTTCTACCTGCTGACACCCCTACTGCTGGTCCCGCGGAAACGTGCGGGGAAGACGATGCTTTACTTGACAGTGGAGGCGGCCTTCGCCATCCTCTGGCTGACTGGTGTCACAGAGGATCAGTGCATGGTGTTCTTCCCCATGTATGCCCTGGGGATGCTCGTCAGTGATAAGGACGTGACCAAGGTGAAATCCAGACGATGGTGGGTCATCGTATGTGTGCCCGCACTCTTAATCCTATCGCTGCAGATGGACCACAGACACATCGCATTGCTCTGCTGGCAATTGCTGGCCCTGCCCCTATTGGTCGTAATATCGGACCTCCTCGCAAGAAACAGAATAGCGTGTGCCGCAGGACGGAAGGTCAGCTATGCCTCGATGAACATGTACCTCTTCCACAGGCATGTTTTCCTCCTCTCAGTCCTGGTGTTGAACGCCGACTCACTGCATAACATCCGCGAGGCGGTGATGCCGATATGGCTCGCTGTTCTCATCGTGGTGCCTGCCATTACGGTGTTCTCCTATTACCTGCAGAAAGTGTATGATCGCACGCTCTCCAAAACCCTGCACTGATGGAATAGTCATGCACTTGCCGACGAGGAGTGATGGTAAAATCGTTACCGCCTTTGATGGGAGGACATCCTGCAAGGAGTAAAATTTCAGTGTACTACAAAAAGAGTCTGCACACGGTCAGCGACAGCTATATAGAGTATACGTACAACGTGAACAGTTTAAGAGACACTTGTGAAAAAAAACATAAAATCTTGCCATTAAT
This sequence comes from uncultured Prevotellaceae bacterium, assembly GCA_900318915.1. Classification (GTDB taxonomy): domain Bacteria; phylum Bacteroidota; class Bacteroidia; order Bacteroidales; family Bacteroidaceae; genus Prevotella. Next base: position 1,746 of record ONMI01000058.1, read on the forward strand.
GACAAGATTTTATTATTTTCGCAGCATAAAACTGAAAAACATCTGACATTATGAAAACTGCCTACACTTTACGAACCCTTCTAATCCCCATAGCTCTTCTGTGCGCCAATCTATGCCTACAGGGGCAGAACACCGTGGAGCCCAGTATGAAATTCGGCAAGCCCTCCGATGCAGAGCTAAACATGACCGTGTATGCACCAGACCCTGAGGCCGACGCCGTGGTGCTCTACAAAAGCACCGATGTGCACTACGATGTGTCGTCGGGGTCGTTCAAGACTGTCACCACTGTGAAATGCCGCATCAAGATACTGAAAGAAGACGGCAAAGAATACGCCAATGTGGAAGTGCCCTACTATGAGATGGAGAACGCCAACGCCAACAAGGAAATCATCTCCGGCGTGAAAGCCACCGCCTACAATATGGAAGGAGGCAAAGTGGTGAAGACAAAAATGGAGAACAGCGCCATCTTCAAAGAGCGGATTGACCCCAGCTACATGCTCCTCAAATTCACTGTTCCGCAAGTGAAGACCGGAACCGTGATTGAGTATCAGTACACCTCGGAAAGCGAGTTCTACTACACCATCGACACCTGGTACGCCCAGGAGGAGATACCCGTGCTCTATACCAACTACTGCCTCACCATACCCGAATACTTCAAGTTCAGCGTAGAGGAGACAGGAGCCGCAAAGACGGAGAAAAAGATAGAAGACGTGCCCGTGACCCTCTCATTCCAAGGCAATATGCTCTCATGCTACGGCAAGCGCTACGACATTACGGGACGCAACCTGCCCGCTATCAAGGGCGACGACTTCGTGTTCCAACCCAAAGACTACTACAACCGGGTGAGTACAGAACTGCGCGGTCTGGACGTGCCCGAAGCCATGATTTTCAAGAACTTCAGCACCTCATGGGACGAGGTGGGGCGTATGCTGATAGACAGCAACTTCGGAAAAATGGCACAACGCTCCAACCCTCTGAAAGCGGAGACTGCCGCCAGCGGGGCGCTTCAAAAAAACAGTGTGAGAGAAAAAGCGGCCGCCCTCTATGTGGCGCTGAAGAAACGGCTGGCCTGGAACGGCAAATACCGCCTCTTCGGCGAATCGGCCAACAAGGTGCTGAAAGCCGGTTCGGGCAGCAACGCCGACCTCAACGCCATCTACATGAGCATGCTCAACGAGGCAGGCGTGAAGTCGTTCCCCGTAGTGATGAGCAGCAGAGACAACGGACGGTTGCCCATCACCCACCCCTCTATCAAAAAGCTGAACACCTTCGTGGTGGGTGTGATGGAGAACGACACCACCCTCTTCTTTGTCGACGCCTCAGCCGATGACGGCTATCTGAATGTACTGCCCTCCAACCTGCTTACCGACCAGGCCTATGTGCTGTTCCCCGACGGCAGCGGCCACTGGATGAACCTGCAGGAGCTCACCACCGCCAAGAGAAGCATCATCATAGAGGGCACCGTGAAGGCCGACGGCACCGTAGAGGGCACACAGGACATCATATCGCAGAACAATTTCGCCGCTGCGGCACGCAAGGAGTTCCGTCTGGCGCAAGACAGCATCAGCTATGTGAAAGACCTGGCCAAGAAGTCGGGAGCTGAGATAGCCAGCTATCTGATGGAAGGACGGCAGACCTACTCGCCCAAAGTGACGGAAAAAGTGGCATTCACCAAACAGTTCGACGCCACCGCCGACCACATCTACATCAACCCCTTCGTGCTGCCCGTGCTCAAGGAGTCGCCCTTCAAGGCGGAGAAACGCGAACTGCCGGTGGAATTCCCCTACAAGCAGTCGCTTCAATACATGGCCAAGCTGCATCTGCCCGAAGGCTACCAGATAGAGGAGCAGCCCGAAAGGCTGGCCCTCTCGACCGAAGACAGAAGCGTGCAGTGCCGCGCCAATTTCCAGCTGTCGGACGGCGACCTCCTGGTGACCCTTCGGCTCGACGTGCGCAAAACGTTCTTCCCGGTAACCGACTATATAATGCTGAAAGGCATGTTCGACGAGATAGCCAAGATAAACAACGAAATGATTGTACTGAAGAAAGGCGAATGATGAGACGCAGCGGCATACTGACACTTGTCGGCACCATCATGGCAGCGCTGCTGACCGCTCCCGCGGCCGCGCAGACGCCCAAAGCCGTGGTCATGGAGGAGAGAAACGAAGTGAACGTGTACAGTGAGACAGGATTCACCTGGACACTGCACCGGGAAGTGCTGATTGCCGACCCCACCGACAAGGAGCACACCCACTTCTCCATCTTCCTGAACAAGGACATGGAACTGACAAAATTTCAAATCACGCTCAGCACGCCCGACGGCAGGACCCTCCGGACACTGAAACAGAAAGACCTGGTGAACACCGAGCTGAGCGAAGGTCTGGCCTCCGACGGCCGTATCAGCTATGTCAGTTTCATACCCACCACCACACCCACTCTGGCCGTCGTGGACATGAAGATGGACTTCAAGCGCGACAATCTCTCGCTGCCCGCCTTCTCACCCCTGGACAGCTACGACACCGAGGTGCGCCATGCCCAGTATGAACTGACCTGCCCGAAAGACTTCGCACTCGACTACCAAGCTGTGAACACCAACTGCCAGCCCCGAGAGACGCTCAGCGACAAGACAAGAAAACTGGTGTTTGAACTGAGCGACCTGAAAGCGGTGGCCAACAGCTCGTACAGCCGTTCACTGAGCGAGACCGCCCCGAAAGTATATTTCAGGCCACGCACAATAAACTATTACAAGACACGGGGCAGCATGGCCACCTGGCAGGAAATGGGGCGATGGCTCTATGGTCTGACCACCGGTCTGGACGCCCTGCCGCAGGAAGCAGTCGACAAGGTGAAGGCCCTCACCGAGAGCTGCACCACCGAAAAGGAAAAGGTGGCAGCCCTGTATAGGCATCTGGCCGCCACCACACGCTATGTGAGCATACAACTGGGCATAGGCGGCTACCGCCCCATGCCGGCCGCCGATGTATGGCGGTTGGGCTACGGCGACTGCAAGGCGCTGAGCAACTACATGAAAGCCCTGCTCAAAGCAGCCGGCATAGAAAGCCACTGCGCCGCCATCAGCACCCGTGAGGAACGGCTGCTGAAAGACTTCCCCAACTTCCAGCAGATGGACCACATGATACTGGAAGTGCCCCTTCAGGACGACACGCTCTGGATAGAATGCACCCACCCCAGCTTGCCACTGGGCTATGTTCACAACGCCATAGCCGATCACGATGCCCTGGTGCTCACCCCCGGAGGCGGCAGGATAGCCACCCTGCCGCAATATGCCGACACTGCCTCGCAGCATGTCACATCGGCCACCATCACACTCGCTGCCGACGGCACTGCCGATATCGCCATCAACGACACCTACACCGGCCATCTATACGACCGCTACAGTCCACTGGCCAAGGCCTCTCAAAAAGACCTGAAAGAGTTTATGCTGGCTCGCTACAATCTGCCGCAGGCACAGGTCACCGCGGCTACTGCCGAGGACCAGTGCAAAGACTTTCAGCTGCCCCAAACAACGACCCGGCTGAAAGCACACAGCGGCCATTATGCCAACGCCACCGGAAGCCGACTGTTTCTGCCCTCCACGCCACTGCGCAACACGTTCTCGCCAGGAGCCGACAGTCATCTGGCCGCGGAACTCTTCATCCGGAAAGGCATGCTTACGAAAGAGCACATCACGATTCACCTGCCCGACGGCTATGAGGTGGAAGCGATGCCCGAAAGCTGTGAGAGGGAGACGCCCTATCTCCAGTTCCGCTACACCGCCACACAAGACGGGAAGGATATCGTGATAACCAGCGAGACCACACTGCGCCATGGCCTCTACCCCCAGGCGCAAGACGAGATGTTCGAGCTGGAAAAGATGATGGCATCTGTCTATGCCAAGAAAATAACATTAAAAAAGAAAAACTGACCGTGAGACCCTCCTATCCTGACAACAGCCACGACCGCTACACCCTGCCCGCCGAATGGGAGGAGCAGGACGGTGTGCTACTGACCTGGCCACATGCCAGTACCGACTGGAAAGACTATCTCGAAGAGATAACCGAGACCTACCTGCAGCTCACCCGAATCATCGCCGAGCGGGAGCGTGTAATCATAGCCACCCCCGAGCCCGATGCCATAAGGCAATTGACAGCGCAGCGAATGCCCGCGCCCCTGACGGAGCGCATCAGCATCTATGCCTGTAAGAGCAACGACACCTGGGCACGCGACCATGGCGCCATTACCCTGACAAACGCTGAAAACGAAACGAAAGGCCATGTGCGGCTGCTCGACTTCCATTTCAACGGATGGGGAGAAAAATTCGAGGCCAAGCTCGACAACACCATCACCCGCCAACTGTGGCGGCAAGGCGTCTTCAGCGGCGAGTTGCAAGACCATGACGACTTTGTGCTGGAAGGAGGCTCGATAGAGAGCGACGGCGAGGGCACCCTCTTCACCACCAGCACCTGCCTGCTGGCTCCCCACCGCAACCAGCCCCTGGGCCGTGAGGAAATAGAGCAGCAACTGAAACGGCGGCTGGGTATGAAAGAGGTGGTGTGGATAGACTACGGAGAGCTGGAAGGCGACGACACCGACGGGCACATCGACACCCTGGTGCGGCCTGCCCCCGACCACACTCTCGTATACTGCGGTCCCGGCCGGCCCGATGACCCGCAATATGACAGTCTGGCCCGGATGAGGGCACAGCTGCAAGCGCTGCGCACCCCCGCAGGAGACCCCTACCGCCTGATAGAACTGCCGCTGCCCGCCCCTCTCTGCTACGACGGTGAGCGGTTGCCCGCCACCTATGCCAACTATCTGATACTGAACGGCGCCATCGTGCTGCCCACCTACGGACAGCCACAAAGCGACCGTCTGGCAGCCGAACGGCTCCAAGCCGCTTTTCCCCATCATGACATCATCGGCCTCGACGCCCGTGTCATCGTGCGGCAGCACGGCTCCATCCACTGTATCACCATGCAATTCCCCAAAAACTCCCTAACCCCCAACAAAGAATCATGAAGACCCTGAAGATAGGCATCGTACAGCAGCACAACACCGCTGATGTGAACAACAACCGCGAACGGCTGGCCCAGCAAATCGCCCGTCTGGCCCGACAAGGGGCAGCACTCATCGTGCTGCAGGAACTGCACAACTCGCTCTACTTCTGCCAGACAGAAAACGTAGAGCTGTTTGACCTTGCCGAACCCATACCCGGCCCATCGACCGACTTCTACGGACAACTGGCACGAGAGCATGGTGTGGTAATCGTGACCTCCCTTTTCGAGCGCCGGGCAGCAGGCCTCTACCACAACACCGCCGTGGTGATGGAGCGCGACGGCAGCATAGCCGGCACCTACCGCAAGATGCACATCCCAGACGACCCCGCCTACTACGAGAAATTCTATTTCACTCCGGGCGACCTGGGATTCCACCCCATAAACACCAGCGTGGGCTGTCTGGGCGTGATGGTATGCTGGGACCAGTGGTATCCCGAGGCAGCACGCCTCATGGCGCTGCAGGGTGCCGAACTGCTCATCTACCCCACCGCCATAGGCTATGAGAGCAGCGACACCGCCGACGAGCAACAGCGGCAGCGCGAGGCATGGACCACCGTGCAGCGCGGCCATGCCGTGGCCAACGGACTGCCCGTGGTGGCCGTGAACCGCGTGGGCCATGAGCCCGACCCTTCGGGGCAGACCGGCGGCATACAGTTCTGGGGCAGCAGTTTTGTGGCTGGTCCTCAGGGCGAACTGCTCTACAGAGCCAGCGACACCGACGAGGAAAGCACCGTCATAGAGATAGACCTGGCCCACAGCGAGCAGGTGCGCCGCTGGTGGCCCTTCCTGCGCGACCGCCGCATCGAAGCCTACAATCCGATATTAAAGCGGTTCATAGACTAAGGGGGAAAAAACAGACATCGACGATGGCAAGACTTACTCCAACCGGAGCAAGTCTTGCCATCGTGTGGTATAGTTGCCGCTCCTGAAATCGTGCTTGATGGCATCGCGGAAGGAACCCGCCTTGCCCTTTCCCTGCGGTGCCGTATACTGTTGGGAGCCCAGCACAATAGTCTCACGGCCGTTGATGCGGTTGATACGATCGACCGCCGCAGAGAGCCGGCGGCGCTTGGCATACTCATCGGCGTCATAGTCGAAAAGGTCGGTCTGTATCTCGCCATCGGAGCACAACTCGCTCACCACGACGCCCGCCCGCTTGTACTGGATGCCCTCACGATAGATTTTCTGCAAGGCATCGTGAGCCGCCTGCACCACGGTCTGCACATCATTGGCAGGAGTGAGCAGGGGCACACTGCCCCACCCTCCATACTGTGGGAGATCGTCACGAAAATGATTGGAATCGATGAAGACGGAGACAAGGGCACAGGCTGAATGCTGCTGCCGCAATTTTTCCGAGCAACGCACAGCATCGTTGGTGACATGGGTGCGCAGCGTGGTGAAATCGGCTATCATGCCGGGAAAGGAACGGCTGGTACAGATGGTCTTCTTGGCCGACATCTCCTCATTGGGCACACAGTCCTCGCCCAAAAGCTCCAGATAGGTGCGTTCACCCGGAAGGTGAAACAGCCGCCGCACCCATGGCCGGGGTTTCATGGTGAAATCGTAGGCCGTCTTGACCCCGATTTCCTCCAGACGGGCCTGCGAACGGCGACCGATGCCCCACACCCGGCCCACCGGAAAACCCAGCAGCGCTTTGACCCGCTTCTCGTCGGTGTCGATGACACAGCACTTACGGTAGCCGGGGTAATCCTTGGCATAGCGGTCGGCACACTTGGCCAGTGTCTTGGTGGGTGCGATGCCCACGCTCACGGGCATGCCCGTCCACTTCAGAATCTTTTTGGAAAGGTCCTCTCCCCACTGCTTGTAGTTGAAATCAGAAGGCATGCCCTGCAGCGACACAAACGCCTCGTCGATGGAATAGCGGAAGAAAGCGGGCGCACTGTCGCGGATGATGTTCATCACCCGCAGGGTGAGGTCGCCATACAGCTCATAGTTGCTGGAGAAAGCTGTGATGTCGGCGCCTGGGAACAACTGCGCCAACTGGTAGAAAGGCGTGCCTTCCTTCACCCCCATGGCCTTGGCTTCGCGGCTGCGGGCCACCACACAGCCGTCGTTGTTGGAAAGCACCACCACCGGACGGCCCACAAGGTCGGGACGGAACACCCGCTCACAACTTACATAACAGTTGTCGCAGTCGAAAATGGCATACATAAGCGGTGCGCTGACAAAGGTTAGAAGCCATCAGGATAGTGCGCCGTCGACGTGCCGTCCTGGTGCTTGCCATAGTCGGGCGGGATGCGCACAAAGGCACAGACCCCATAAGTGAGTACCGACAGGCATGCCACCACCACAAAATAGTGCCGGTAGCCCAGCATGTCCTGCATCCAACCCATGAGCATGCCGCACACCATGACGCCCAGCAAGAGGCACGACAGGCAGAGGTCGTAGTGCAGCTTCTTGTCGGCACCCTGTGAGAAATAAATGATAAAGAGCAGATAGGCCGACAGACCAAAACCGCTGAAAAACTGTTCGATGCCCGCCAGCACTGAGATGCGTATCACATTGGCCGGCATGGCATAACTCAGATAGACATAGACCAGGTCGGAGAGTGTGAAAGCCAGCGCCATGGGCCACAGCCAGGCCTTCAGTCCACCCCGAGCCACCATTTTCTTTCCCACCAAGCCGCCCAGCATGAAGGCAAAGGCCCTTGTCGACCATAAAGAGCATGGAACCCCTGTAGAGGAACGACTCATGAGCCGGATAGAGCAGGATGAAGGCCAGCGCAGCCCACTTGCCCGGTTTCTGCCACAAGGAGCGGGCGGCACCACGCAATTCATCCCACCGCAGCGAACTACGCACCGCGGCCGGCTCAAAAGAAGGCAGTGCGAACAGATGAACCACCGCCAGCACCATATATATCATGCTCCCGATGAAGAATACCCTGTTCCATGCCTCGCCCAGATTGCGGGTGAGCACCTCCATATTGCCGGCCAGCATAATGAGCACTCCCATGCCTACCACCGTGGCCAGATTGTAGAAAAGCAGACCCACATTGACCCAGGCCGTACGCTGCGCACGGCGGAGCTGGTAATAGAACATATCGTCGACGGCCGAGTTGTGCACCCCTCCGCATAGAGCCACCAAGGCCAGCGCCATCAGCGCCGGTGTAGTGCCATGACGCATGGTAAGGCAAGAGCCGGCATAGTAAAGCGCCAGAGCCGTGCATGTCTCGGCCGCCACTACACACCAGCGGCGCACCAGCGGCGACATGAAGAGCATACGGAAACAGGGCTTCAGCAGGAAAGGCAGGTAGAGACACGACGAGAAGAAAGCCGTCTCGGTATTGGTGAGGCCCATGCGCTTGCCCATGACGAGCGTCACACAGGTGATAATCACCACAAGCAGGCCCTTGGCCAGATAGGTGGAGGGCACCCAGGTGACGGGCCGCATGGCCGACGGGCCATGGATAAGACTAGAGGCGACTTGCTTTATCTTCATGTCTGGTTGTTGTTTCGAGTAATATCCGATTTCTAATGGATAAGGATTATCATTGCTCCTTTTTGCCGAAAGAAGGGTCAATCTTGATGAAGGCGGAGACGAGGAAAGTGACGGCACAGAGCCCCATTACGATGATGAAGAAAGTGCGGTAACCCACCGTGTCCTTCAACAAACCGGCTATCATGCCCGGAAGCATGAGTCCGAGATAAGAGATACCGGTACAGATGGCATAGTGAGACGTTTTGAACTCACCCTTGCAGTAATACAGCATATAGAGGGTGAGGGCCGTGAATCCCAATCCGTAGCCGAACTGTTCCACAAAGAGGCAGGTGCTCACCACCCAGATATTGCTGTTCATGGTGTAGCTGAGCCACACATAGACGATATCGGGCAGAGAGATGGCCCACACCATGGGCCACAGCCAGCGTTTCAGTCCGTCGCGGCCGGCCAGGATGCCGCCCAAAATGCCACCCAAGGTAAGACCTATCATGCCCACCGTGCCGCTTGCCACACCATAGTCCACAAGCGACAGACCGAGGCCGCCCTCCTCGTTGGAACGCAGCAGGAAGGTCTTGGTCATGGTGTTGAGCATAGCTTCGGGCAGACGATAGAAGAGGAAGAAGAGCATGGCGAACACCGTGAGCTTGACGGGCATCTTGGTGAAGAAAGTGACAAACATCTTCTTGATGCCCTTGGCCACCTCGACAAAAGTGGCCGACCGACTCACATCGGCATCGGCATGCGGCATCATCATGCCATGATAGAGCCACAGACCGATGAAGACTGCAGCCAAACCATAGAACACGAGACTCCAAGCGAAGGCCTCCTTCACCCCCATGCCTACTGCGATGGCACCAGCCACAGGCACGAGGAGCCCGTTGCCCATGATGACTGCCAACCGGTAGAAGGTGTTTCGGATACCCACAAACCATGTCTGGTTGTGATCATCGAGCGCAAGCATATAGAAGCCGTCGGCAGCTATGTCGTGGGTGGCACTGGCAAAGGCCATGAGGAAGAAGAAGCACATGGTGCCCTGAAACCACACCGAGGTATTGAGGGTAAAGGCGACACCCGCCAAAGCGGAGCCCAGCAGCACCTGCATGGCCAGTACCCACCATCGCTTTGTTTTGAAGAGGTCGACGAAAGGACTCCAGAAAGGCTTAATGACCCAAGGGAGCCCGAGCCATGCAGTATAGAGTCCTATCTCCGTGTCGGTAAGTCCCAATTGCATGTACATGACCGCCGCGACAGCTGTCACCAATACATTGGGCAAGCCCTCTGCCAAATATAATGTGGGCACCCAGGCCCAGGGATTCGTTTTTTTCATTTCTAATACAGTCGTTTTATATCAGCTCCCTGATAGTAGTGAAGCAGTATTTCATCATAGAGATATCCTTTCTCGCCCATCACGGCGGCACCTATCTGGCAGAGGCCCACGCCGTGGCCCCATCCGGCACCATGCAGGATGAAGCGCTGCGGCACCCCGTCGGCCTCGCCCTCGGTCTCCACATAGAAAGCCGAACTGAGCAAGTGGCTCTCAGAGAGCACGCTGCGTATCTCCAACTCCTTGCCGATGGTGATGGTGCGCTCGGTGCCCACGATGCGCAGGCGGACCAACCGACCGCTCTTGCCGCGCTCCACCGGTTCGAGTGCCTTGATACGGCCCACCTCCATCTTCAGCTTGGCGGCCACGAGGTCGGCCAACTGCTGTTGGGTGTAGGTCTGCGTCCAGCGGTAGAACTGCGTGGTCTCTTGATCGTAGTCGCGCAGCACCTGGCTCAGTATCTTTTTGTCATCAGTATGGCAGAAGGCCTCCGGACGGCTCTTTATCCATGCCACGGCATTCTCCTCGACGGTGAGGTCGGGCAGCGGCTGCCCGCTGTCGGCATCGCGCACGGCCAGCAAATAAGGCTTGCGTATGTTGTCCCAGCAATACTGGAACTCCTCGGTGGCCCCACCGCAGCACTTGCTGAAGCGGGCATCGCATATCTCGTCGTTGCAGGTGAGCACCTGTCCCTTGGTGGCCTTCACCGCCTTCACGGCTTTCTCCACCGCCGGCGTGGTGACGCCCTGGTAGCGCTGGCAGTGGTCGTCGGCACAGACATCGAAGATGGCGTGGTCCTCGCGGTCGTACCACCGCAGGATCTCATCGTCCTTGCGCACGAAGGAGAAGAAGTTGCCGCCCTCCTGCCCCACCTTGCGGCGGCGCTCCATCTGGGCCAGAAGCCAACTGCGTGATATCACGGCATGGGCTTTGAGCAATTCTTCCGAGGCCTGTGCATTCATCTCGCTCGAGATGACGCTGGCCAGGTATTCCTCCACGGGCAACTCGTTTATGGCGCATATCTCATCACTCTCCACCACGAGGCGCAGGATGCCCTTGAAGGTCTGTGTCTGATTGCGCTGCCAGTGGAAGTTCTTTCCGATGACCACATCCTTGATGGAGAAGGTGGCGTCGGCAGAGGGAGCAGCGAAGGCGAGCTCACGGTAGAGCTTGCCGTTCCACATGATGCCGCCCTCGGAGAAGGTCACGGTCTGCTCGCCTTCTACGGTGATGCCCTTGGCGCTGTAGGGCGCATTGAGCGAGAACACCAGGCGCTGCGAACTGACGATGCCCACCGACACCAGCGGCTGTTCTCTGAGGCGCTGCACGGCGGGAGCAGCCACCGTGGCACGCTCGCGCAGTGCATCGGTCACCCGCCGCATATCATCGGGCGAGAGAGCCACCTCGCGCAGGATATCGCCCGCCTCAGTCGCGGTGATGCCGTGGAAGTCGCACTCACGCGGGGTGATAATCAGTCCGGCCATATCGAGCGCGCCCGGACTCACACAGCGCTCGTCGGGCCGCTGGGTGCCGTAGCACTGGGGGCGGTGCCTCCGTCGTGGGAACACCACCACATTATATTCATCGGCCGCCCGCCAAGCCACGATGTTGAGCATGGGCTCTTCGGTCGGTGTGGCCTCGGTGTCGGTCACCACTTCCTGGAGTGTGCTGCACAGGCGTCGGAAGAAACGCCTACCGCTATCCATGCGCCTCGACTTGATGAGGAAGGCGGCACAGGGATACTCCTCGACGGTATAGATGCCCTCCTGACGACCGTTCTCCAAGACGGGCTGCAAACTGCGCGAGAGCCGCGGCCATGCCGCAATAAGGGGCAGCGCGCTACCGTCGCCGGCCTGCAGATGCAGGTGGTCGGGGGCAGAGGCGCCGCAGCGCGGTCCATTGTAGAACACGGTGAGGTGCGGATACTTGCCCAGCAGTTTATAGACGCTGTCGAAACAGGCGTCGATGCTCTGCGGGGTGTGCTTCGACGAGGGGATGGTGAAATGAACGGGCAGAATGGGATAGGGATTGACCAGTATGTCGAGCTGGCTGTCGAAATGGCTCACAATCTGCTGTTGGGGCCGGTTGGCACTGCACAGGAAGCACGGGCGCTTGGCCAGCGTGGCCTTGTCCATCTTGGCGCCGGTGGAGACGATGCGTGCCGGATTCCACTGCAGGCGCACGTCGAACGAGGCGTCCACCCCGTCCTCCGGTGTACGGTCGGCCACAGGCACCGACAGTTCTCGCTCCACCACCCCACCGAGCTGGCGGTAGTTCTGCCGCGCCAGCGGCCACATGTCGAGCTGACGGTCGAAGAAGCGCAGCAGCGGAGCATCGAAGCGGGGAGCCTCGTCCTTATGGGCATTCATGGTGATGCGTGCCTGCAGCTCCATGGTGCGCAGGCGGTCTTTATAGAGATTGTTGGCGTTGACCCGCTCCACACTGAGAGCGGCGTCGCTGTTGCCGCCCCATCGGCGGCACAGGTAGAGTTCGTCGTAGATGCGGCCTATTTTATACTGCCGGCTGAAAGCCAGGCCGAGGGCATAGTCCTCGCCGTAGCTGGTATTGGGGAAGTGGAGCTGGCGCAGCAGGGGGGTGAAGAAAGCCCTGGGCGCGCCGAGACCGTTAATGCGCAAGGCATTGTTGCACCCGTTGGCATCAGTCCACTCACGGTGGTCTATCAGTCCCGGCGGAAGGGTGTTCAGCTCGAAGTCGCACATGCGGTAAGAGCCCACCACCATGGCCGCCTGCTGGTCGTAGAAGGCCCGCACGATACGCCGCAGCGTGTCGGGCGAGGAGTAGAGGTCGTCGCTGTCGAGCTGGACGGCGAAGCGGCCGCAGCGGGGGTCATCGACGGCCGTGTTCCAGCAGCCGCCTATACCCAGGTCGGTACGTTCGGGCACGATGTGCACCAGCCGCGGATTGTCGTACTGCTTGAGCAGTTCGGTGGTGCCGTCGGTGGAGTGGTTGTCCACCACTATCACATTGAAGTCGAAGGGAGCCTCCTGCGAGAGGGCCGAGTCGACCGCATCCTTGATGGTGCGCACACGGTTGTAGACCGGTATCACCACCGAGGCCTCATAGTCGAAATGCTGCTCCTGATAGTCGGGAGCCACATAGTCGGCAGTCGACACAAGGGCACCGAGGGCACCCAGATGTTCCGTCACGGCCTGCTCCATCTCCACCTGCACCTCGCGGTTGCGCGGGTTCACATAGTCGAACTGTTTCTCACCGCTGGCCCTCAGGTCGAGTTCCTGCTCAGTATAGAGCAGCTCGTCGAGGTGGAAGAGGCTTCCCTGCCTGCTGAGGAAGAGCCGCAGGTCGTAGAGACCGGCATAGCGGTAGTCGGGCTGGGCCGGCCGCTCGGCATAGGCCTTCACCCACTGCGTGCGCAGGAAGAGAAGCGAGCCGAAGTCGAAATCGTCTCTCAGGCTGCCCGTCTGGTAGTCGATGACCGGATGGCGCACCACCCGTCCGCCCTCCACCGAGTAGCGGTCGCTGTAGACGAGGGCCGCGCCGGTCTGCACGGCCGCCTGCTGCAGGCGGTCGAGGGCATGAAGTCCGAGCACGAAGGGTGTAGTCTTGGTGGCAAGCAGAATGAAAGGGGCTGTGGCACGACTGGCAACTGTCCGTATGGCCTCGGCCGACCATAGGCGGTCTACCTCGACGAGGGTGCACCCTTCAGGACAAGCCTCCTGCTGTGAGGTGTGGCCCGCCACGAGCAGGAACACATGCTGCACGGATGCGTCTTCCTGCAGCCGGGCCACAGTGCATACTGCCTGGCGCATGTCGTCGCAAGGCAGAAAACAATCTATTTTGTTTCTCATAAAGATTCTCTGAGCATAAATCTTCTGCAAAGATAATGCAAATCGAGTGAAGGACAAAATAAGCACTGTGGTTTTTCCTTTTGCCGTCCTTTTTTTGTGAGGCTAAAGCCGAAGCGGACCGTGGGCAGCGGCTCGCCGCCTACTGCCTGAAAACCGTTTTCTTCCATACAATTTGTTCATTTCAAATAAAATGTGTATTTTTGCAGTTTGATGGAAAAACAGAAGAAACCATTGCTCGGTATGACGCTCTCCGGCCTGAAAGAAGTGGCCGCAGAGACAGGACTGCCCGCTTTCAGCGGGAAGCAGATGGCCGAGTGGCTCTACCGCCACCATGTGCGGGATATCAGCGAGATGACCAACCTCTCGAAAAGCGGCCGCGAGCGGCTGTCGGAGACTTATGAGGTGGGCGCCATGCCGCCCCTCACCTGCCAGCGCTCGCAAGACGGCACGGTGAAATATCTCTTCCCCACTGCGAGCGGGCAGCGCGTGGAGACCGTCTACATACCCGACGGCGACCGCGCCACACTGTGCGTGAGTTGCCAGGTGGGCTGCAAGATGGGCTGCAAGTTCTGCCAGACGGGCCGCCAGGGCTTCGAGGGACACCTCACCGCCCGCGACATCGTCAATCAGGTCTATTCGCTGCCCGAGCGCGACCGGCTCACCAACATCGTGTTCATGGGGCAGGGCGAGCCGATGGACAACCTGGACCCTGTGCTGCAGGCCATCGAGGTGCTCACCGCCCCCTACGGCTATGCCTGGAGTCCACGACGCATCACGGTGAGCAGCGTGGGCGTGAGGAACAAGCTGAAGCGCTTTCTCGACGAGAGCGAGTGCCATGTGGCCATCAGCCTGCACGCTCCCACCCCGGAGATACGCCTGCAACTGATGCCCGCCGAGCACGGCATGCCCATCGAAGAGGTGCTGAGCCTGCTGCGCCAGTACGACTTCGCCCATCAGCGGCGTCTCTCGTTCGAATATATCGTGTTCAAGGGAGTGAACGACAGCCTGGCCCACGGCCGCGCCCTGGTGCGACTGCTGAAAGGTCTCGACTGCCGCATCAACCTGATACGCTTCCATACCATCCCCGACTGTCCGCTCGAAGGGGTGGACGACCGGCAGATGGAGGCGCTGCGCGACTATCTCACGCAGCACGGTGTGTTCACCACCATACGCGCCAGCCGCGGACAGGACATCTACGCCGCCTGCGGACTGCTGAGCACCGCCGAGCGCATAGCCGATGAGCGGAAATAAGCTACTCGCCGCCGTCTTGGCGCTGCTGCTGCTCACCGCCTGCGGCCGCCACCACAGCATGCTGCCCGCAAGCGGCGGCAAGCCCTACGAGGTGCTCGTGGTGGGCGATCTGGACGGGCTGCTCACCAGCGAACTGACACGCCCCGTGGCGGGCCTGCCGCAGGAAGAGCCCTGTTTCGACGTATCGGCCGTGAGTGCCGCCCACTACAACCAGGCCTCGCGACTGGCACGCAACATCGTGCTCACCGACATCGACGCCAACCAGCATACCGCCATACGCCTGCGCTATGAGCAGGATGTCTATGCCCATCCGCAGCTCATCGTCACCGTCGAGGCACCCTCGCTCAGCGACCTGCACCGCCAACTGGCAGCCGTGGGCAGCCGGCTCAGGAAGTTGCTCTCGCAAGCCGAGACCGCCCGCTACATCACCGCGCTCGAAGAGCGCCACGGCACTGCGGAGAGCCAGAAGGCAGCTGGGCAGTTCGGTCTGACACTGCTGCTCCCGCCCGAGTTCTCGGCATCGAAGCAGGCCGACGGATTCCTCTGGATATCCGACGACGGCAAGGCCTCGCAGCGCAGCATCTGCCTCTACACGCTGCCCCTGGGCACCGACCTTACGGCGGGCCGCGACAGCGTGATGGCCCTGCACCTGCCCGGCGAGCGCGAGGGCATGCACGTGGGCACCGCCCAAGTGCTCCCGGCCGAGACGGTGCACACCCCCACCGGCGACAGAAAGGTGATAAGGGGCCTGTGGGAGATGAAGGGCGACGTGATGGGAGGTCCCTTCGTGCTGCACGCCATCGCCGACAGTACCCGCCACCGCCTAGTGGTGGCCGAGGCGCTGCTCTTCGCCCCAGGAATGGCCAAGCGCAACGAGATGCGCCGTCTGGAAGCCATCCTCCACACCCTGCAACCCGTACGACAATAACAAAACAAGACAAAGATATGGACTACAACAAACCCCGCATCGCCATCGCACACGGCGACACCAACGGAATCGGATACGAAACCCTCTTCAGAGTGTTCGGCGAGCAAGACCTGCTCAGCCTCTTCGTACCTATTATATATGGCTCGCCCAAAGTGGCCACCTATCACCGCAAGGCCTATGAGCTGAACGCTAACTTCACCATCATCAAGACGGCACAGGAAGCCAAGGAAGACCGCGTGAACCTGCTGCCCACCTTCGAAGAGGAGGTGAAGGTGGAGATGGGCACTGCCACCCCCGAGAGCCGCAGAGCCGCACTCACCGCACTGAACCGCGCCCTCTCCGACCAGGCCGAGGGACTGGTCGACGCCATCGTGAGTCTGCCGATAGCCGACAACACCCTGCTCGCGCCCGACGGCAGCCCCCTCACCCTGTCGCAGCATGCCGAACTCCACGCCGGCGCTCCAGGCACCAGCCTCACCATCCATGTGAGCGACAACCTGCGCATGGCCATCGCCTACGAGGGCTCGCTGAGCCAGGCTCTGCAGCAACTCAGCAAGGAGTCGCTCCTGCAGAAGGCCGCCCTCTTCCATGAGAGCCTGCTGCGCGACTTCCGCCTCTCCACCCCGCGCATCGCCCTGCTGCGGCTCAACGCACAGCCCTCGACCGAAGAGACCGACATCCTGAAACCGGCCGTCGACGAGGCCCGCGAGCGCCATCTCGGCCTGTTCGGCCCCTACTCGCCCGAGGACTTCTTCACCAAGGGCCTCTACAGCCAGTTCGACGGCGTGCTGGCCATGCACCACGACCAGGGCATGATAGCCTTCAACCTGCTCTCGCAGAACGAGGGCGTGACTTTCTGCGCCGGTCTGCCCAAAGTGGTTGTGAGCACGGGCAACGGCGACGAGGCCGCCTTCAACCGCAGGGAGGAGAGCGACGAGCAGCGCCTGCGCAACGCTCTCTACATGGCCATCGACACGCTCCGCAACCGCGCCACCTACGACGAGCCGCTGGGCAACCCCCTGAAGAAGCTCTACCACGAGAAGCGCGACGAGAGCGAGAAAGTACGTTTCAACACGCCGAAGAAAACCGACCCGGCCCCCAAACAAGAATGAGCAAGCGTTTCCAGAATATTTTCTTCTTCTTCGGACTGGCCGTGCTGGCACTGATGGTGTCGCAGCTCGACTTCGCCGATGTGTGGGAACATGTGCGGCATGCCGGCTACTGGTTCATCGCCGTAGTGGCGCTGTGGACCTTTCTCTATCTCTTCAACACACTGTCGTGGTATATCATCATACGCAGCGGAAACCCAGGGCACAAGGTCAAGTTTCTGTGGCTGTACAAGATAACCGTGTCGGGATTCGCGCTCAACTATGCCACGCCCGGCGGACTGATGGGCGGCGAGCCCTACCGCATCATGGCGCTGGCACCCTACATCGGCACGGAGAAGGCCTCGGCATCGGTCATCCTCTTCGCCATGACCCACATCTTCAGCCACTTCTGGTTCTGGCTGGCCAGCATCGTGCTCTTCGTGTGCACCCAGCCCGTGAGCATACCCATGGCCCTGCTGCTCTGCGCCACCGGCTCCTTCTGCCTGCTGGCCATCTGGTTCTTCCTCTCCGGCTACCGCAAGGGACTGGCCTTCCGGGCCATGAACCTGCTGCAGCACCTGCCCTTCGTGAAGAAATGGGCCACCGGCTTCATTGAGCGCCACCGCGACAACCTGGACCACATCGACCAGCAGATAGCCGCCCTGCACAATCAGAACCCCAAAACCTTCTTCTCGGCCGTGATGAGCGAGTTCACCTGCCGCGTGTGCTCCGCACTCGAAATCTACTTCGTGCTGCGCGTGCTCATGACCGATGTGTCGTATTTCGACTGCATCCTCATCCTGGCCTTCACCACCCTCTTCGCCAACATGCTCTTCTTCATGCCCCTGCAACTGGGCGGACGCGAGGGCGGCTTCCTCATGTCGGTCAAGGGACTGGCCATGAGCACCGACGCCGCCATCCTGGTGGCACTGCTCGTGCGCATACGAGAGCTGATATGGACCGCCATCGGGCTGCTGCTCATAAAAGTGGGCAGCGATGCCAAGGAGATTGCAAAAAGCGATACCAAGGAGATTGCAAAAAAAGAATAAAAATCTGCCAAAATTGCAGTCATATCAGCTAAAATAGGTAATTTTGTCACGATTATGAATTCGATAGACCTTCAAGCCATCAAAAGACGCTACAACATCGTGGGCAACTGCGATGCGTTGAACCATGCGCTGAACATAGCCCTGCAGGTGGCCGCCACCGACCTGTCGGTGCTCATCGTGGGCGAAAGCGGTGTGGGCAAGGAGATTATACCCCGCCTCATACACGACCAGTCGCCCCGCAGGCGCGGCAACTATTTCGCCATCAACTGCGGCTCCATCCCCGAGGGCACCATCGACAGCGAACTCTTCGGCCATGAGAAAGGCTCCTTCACCGACGCCATCACCGAGAGCAAGGGTTATTTCGGCATCGCCGACAAGGGAACCCTCTTCCTCGATGAGGTGGGCGAACTGCCCATCGCCACGCAGGCACGCCTTTTGCGTGTACTCGAAACGGGTGAGTATATCCGCGTGGGCGGACAGCAGGTGCTCAAGACCGATGTGCGCATCGTGGCCGCCACCAACGTCAACATACGCAAAGCCATCAGCGAGGGCCGCTTCCGCGAAGACCTCTACTACCGGCTCAACACCATACCCATACAGATGCCGCCGCTACGCGAGCGCGGCCGCGACATCCTGCTGCTCTTCAGGCTTTTCGCCATGCAGATAGCCGAGCGCTACCAGTTGCCCCGCATCACACTTACCGAAGACGCCGAGCGGCTCATGCTCAAGTACAAGTGGCCGGGCAATGTGCGCCAGCTCAAGAACCTGACCGAGCAGATCTCCATCCTGAGCGAGGAACGCGTAATCAACGCCGACACGCTGCGGCAGTTCATACCCGACGACGACGACACCACCCTGCCCGCACTGGTGAGTCCCAACACCAAGAGCCGCTACGACTCGGAGCGCGAAATCATCTTTGAGATGCTCAAGCGCATGCAGACCACCATGGAAAATATGGGCCATGAGCTGGCCAGCCTGCGCAACCAGATAAACAACCAGCCCCTGCACGGCAAGAGCCCGCTCATCAACAACTACCGGGGCAACAGCCTGGGGCAGCAGACCGACGACATAGAAGAGGCCCAGGTGGTGGAGATAAAAGATTCGGAGCCCGAAACCGAACACAAGAAAGACGAAATCCTGAACGAGAACGACGTGAAGCGGCAGATGACCATCAAGGCTCTGGAACGCAACGGCGGCAACCGCGAGAAAGCCGCCGACGAGCTGGGCATCTCCACCCGCACCCTGTATCGAAGGATAAAAGACTATGGACTGGACAAGAAATAAAGCCCGCCTGCTCACAGCCCCTCTCCTCGCGCTGCTGCTGCTCGCCACAGTGTGCGCCTGCAAGGTGACCTACTCGTTCAACGGAGCGAGTATCGACTACAATGTCACCAAGACCATCCAGATAGAGGAGTTCCCCATCCGCGCCAGCTATGTGTGGGGGCCCATGCAGAACATCTTCAACAACGAGCTGAAAGACATCTTCGCCAACCACACCCACCTGACCCAGGTGAAACGCAACGGCGACCTGAAGATAGAGGGCGAAATCACCCAGTATCAGCAGCGCAACAAGAGCGTGTCGGCCGAAGGCTACTCGGCACAGACCGAACTCTCGATGACTGTCAACGTGCGCTTCACCAACAACAAGAAGCATGAGGAGGACTTCGAACAGACGTTCACCGCCACCTCCACCTACGAGACCACACAGTCGCTCAGCTCCGTACAGGAAGAACTGGTGACCCAAATGACGAAAGAAATAACCGAGCAAATATTCAATGCCACGGTGGCCAACTGGTAACACCAGCGCCGCCCACAACGAAGAAATGGACCTGACCCACCTCATCGGGCATCCCGAAGCCCTGAACAAAGAAACGCTCTTTGAGCTGCGCTCGCTGCTGGCACGACACCCCTACTACCAGCCGGCGCGCCTGCTCCTGCTGCAGAACCTCTACCTGCTCCACGACCCCACCTTCGACGAGGAACTGCGCCGCGCCGCCGTCTACCTGAGCGACCGCCGCGTGCTCTTCGACCTGGTCGAGGCCGCCCACTACGAGCTGCGCCCGCAGGAGCCGAAGACACAGCAAGCCCCCGCCGCCCACCAGCCCGACCGCACCATGTCGCTCATCGACTCTTTCCTGGAGTCGCTGCCCGACGAGGAGCCGCGCAAAGAGAAGCGCAAGCCCACTTCCGCCGACGCCACCGTCGACTATGTGGCCTATCTCATGCAGCTCGACGAGGCCGACGACACCCCCGACCCCGAGGTGCCCGAGATGAACGGACAGGCGCTCATCGACGACTTCCTCACCCAGAAGAAAGGCAAAATCAAGCTCAAGGAGAAACCCGAATACGTGCCGCAGCTCAACGACGACAAATCGGCCGACGACGGCATCTTCACCGAGACTTTGGCGCTGATTTACATCAAACAAGGCCGATATTCCAAGGCATTGGAAATTATTAAGCGTTTAAATTTGAATTATCCAAAAAAAAATGCTTACTTTGCAGACCAAATTCGATTTTTAGAAAAAATAATAATAAACAACAATTACAAAAATTAGAGAAATGTACCCATTATTTGTCATTCTGATTGTCATTGCAGCACTGCTGATGATTTTCATCGTATTGATACAAGAGTCGAAAGGTGGAGGCCTTACTTCCAATTTCCAAGACGCCAACAAACTGGTAGGCGTGCGCAAGACAACCAACTTCATCGAGAAGGCCACCTGGGGCCTGGCCATCACCATGGTGGTGCTGAGCGTGCTCTGCTCCGCAGTGGCTCCTAAGAGCCATGGCGAGGAGAGCGCCGTAGAAAACCAGATTGAGAACCCGCTCACCAACCCCGCCACACAGCAGAAGTTCGGTGCCAGCCAGCAGGCCGCTCCCGCCGCACAGGGCGCTGCTCCCGCTGCCGAAGGTGCCAAACCAGCCGCTCCCGCTGCCGAGGGTGCCGCTCCTGCTGCTCCCGCCAAGCCTGCAGCCCCTGCAGCTCCTGCCAAGCCTGCACAGTAAGAAAAAGCACTATCTCACAACACTCCATAGTGGACAGACATTCCCTCACGGGACATCTGTCCACTACTTTTTGTGCCTTGCTGCAAAAATAACCTGAAAAAAATTTGGGCGTTTCGCAGAAAATGCCTACCTTTGCATCCGCTTTGCTACCCATGCGAGCAACATGGTGCCCGTAGTTCAGCTGGTTAGAATGTCAGATTGTGGTTCTGAAGGTCATCGGTTCGAATCCGATCGGGCACACAAACGGAAGTCTTCACCCGAAGGCTTCCGTTTTTTATATCCGCCGGGGTTTTCATCTCCCCACATCTTTTCATATCTGTTACAAATCCGCAAAAAAACGTTTTCTTCTTGCAAGAATCAATAGTTATAGGTAATTTTGCCCCATAAAAAAACCACGGGGATACCATCACCCCGAAAGCATTATGACAACCGACTATAAGCAACTCTGTCTGGACAACAACTCGGCGGCCGTGACACAAGGCCGCGGGCAGAACATCATACCCGACACCAAGCGCGAACCGCTGTGGCGCAGCTTCCTCCGCAAGTTTGAAGACCCGCTCATCATCGTGCTCCTGGTGGTCTTCTTCCTCTCGCTCGGCATCTCCATCTATGAGATTGAGCTGAACGGCAAATCCTGGTCCACCCTCATCGAACCGGCCGGCGTGCTCGTGGCCCTGCTCCTGGCCACCGGCGTGGGTTTCATCTTCGAGGTGCGCGCCGAGCGCGAGTTCCGCGTGCTCAACCAGCGCAAGGACGAGCGACCCGTCAAGGTGCTGCGCTGGACGGGCGACGACCGGCCCCACATACTGCAAATCAAGAAATGCGACGTGGTGGTGGGCGATGTGGTGAAGCTGGAGAGCGGCGACGAGGTGCCCGCCGACGGCCAACTGCTGCGCTCGCTCTCGCTCCACGTCGACGAGAGCGCCTTCACCGGCGAGATGTTCACCGCCAAACGCATACCCACCAGCGACGACAAGCCCGACGACACCGCCTACCCGCGCGACTTCCTGCTGCGCGGCAGCACCGTGATAGAGGGCAACTGCCACTACCGGGTCACGGCCGTGGGCACCGAGACCGAAGAGGGCCGCGGCGCCAAAATCCTCAGCGAGGAGAGCGCCGTGCGCACCCCGCTCAACGAGCAGCTCGACCATCTGAGCCGCTGGATTACAAGGGCCAGCTACATCGTGGCCGCCCTCATCGTCGTGGGCAGGATGGTCTATTACTTCCTCTTCGACGGCGACATGGCCAACAACAGCGAGACACTCGAGCTGGCCGAGTTTCTGCTCGACAGCATCCTCATCGCCGTCACGCTCGTGGTGGTGGCCGTGCCCGAAGGCCTGCCGCTCAGCGTCACCGTGAGTCTGGCGCTGAGCATGCGCAAGATGCTGAAGCAAAACAACCTGGTGCGCAAACTGCACGCCTGCGAGACGATGGGCGCCACCACCGTAATCTGCACCGACAAAACCGGCACACTGACCATGAACAAGCTCGAGGTGACCGAACACCATCTCTATACCGACGCCGCCCTGCTGGCACGCAGCATAGCCGTCAACTCCACCGCCGACCTGAGCCGTCTGCCCGACGGCACCCTGCAGACCGTGGGCAATCCCACCGAGGGCGCCCTGCTGCGGTGGATAGCCCAAGAGCAGCACACCGACTACCGCCAGCTGCGCGACGAGGCCACCATCCTGGAGCAGGTGCCCTTCACCCCCGAAACCAAGTATATGACCACCACCGCCAGCCACACCGACGGCAGCCGATGGAAATATGTGAAGGGCGCCCCCGAAATAGTGCTCTCGCTGTGCGACGCCATAGCCGGCGGCCACACGCCCGACGAGGTGCGCCAGGCACTGGCCGAGGCGCAGAGCATAGGCCGACGCACACTGGGCTTCGCCTGTCAGCGGCTCGACGGCGACGAACAGGCTCCCCTGCTCTTCGTGGGCTTCATGGCCATGGCCGACCCCGTGCGCGCCGATGTGCCGCAGGCCATCGACACCTGCCGGCGAGCCGGCGTACGGGTCATCATGGTGACGGGCGATGTGGCGCTCACCGCCAACGAGATAGCGCGCGAGTCGGGCATCATGGCTCCCGACGAACCCATACAGGAAATAACCGGCGAGACCTTCGCCTCGATGACCGACGAGGTGCTCAAGCGCGACGTGCTGCCCACCCTGAAGGTGCTCTCCCGCGCGCGCCCCACCGACAAGGTGCGCCTGGTGAGCCTGCTCCAGGAGATGGGGCAGGTGGTGGCCGTGACGGGCGACGGCACCAACGACGCCCTCGCGCTGAAGAAGGCGCAGGTGGGTCTCTCCATGGGCGACGGCACCTCGCGCGCCAAGGAGGCGAGCGACATCACCATCATCGACAATTCCTTCGCCAGCATCAACAAGGCCATCATGTGGGGCCGCTCGCTCTATAAGAACATCAAGCGTTTCCTCCTCTTCCAGATGACCATCAACATCTGCGCCTGCCTCATTGTGCTGGCCGGCGCCTTCATCGGCCTCGACTCGCCGCTCAACGTCACGCAGATGCTGTGGGTGAACCTCATCATGGACACCTTTGCCGCCATGGCGCTCTCGTCGCTGCCGCCCGACAAGCGGGTGATGCGCGAGCGTCCGCGCGACCCGAAGAGCCACATCATCGACCGCCCCATGATGCGGCAGATGGTGGGAGCCGGACTCTTCTTCTTCGTGCTGCTCTTTGCCCTGTGGCAGCGCATGTGGCACGCCGGCGACCACGCTGCAGGTGCAGTAGGTCTCTTCCAGGACATATCGTTCTGGCAGACCATCAGCGAGACGGTCAACTTCCACAAGGCCAGGGTGCACATCAGCCCTTACGAACTGGGCATTTTCTTCACCTTCTTTGTGATGATACAGTTTTGGAATCTCTTCAACGCCAAGTACTTCCAGACGGGGCGCAGTCTGCTGCTCGATCTCTCGGCAGCCCTGCGCGGTCTCCGTCCTCTGAACCAATCGTTCAGCCGTGGCTTTGTGTTCATCATGACGGTCATCCTGCTGGGCCAGGTGCTCATCGTGCAGGTGGCGGGCAGCATGTTCGGCGTGGAGCCGCTCACAGCAGCCGACTGGCTGTTCATCGTGGGCACCACCTCGCTCATCCTCATCGTGCCCGACATCTACCGCACCCTTGCCATCGAAAAGCAATGGCACTCGAAGTAGAAGGGAAGTTATACATGATAAACTACGGATTTATCTCTACGTTTGCAGCGAGATTGCGTGGCGACAGCCACGCATAAGCAAAACATTATGAAAATATTTGCTTAATCGGATTAATCTTCCTACCTTCGTTGT
>ONMI01000097.1 GCA_900318915.1 uncultured Prevotellaceae bacterium
AATCAGCCAGTCGCTCACAATACGGTCGGTGCGGTATATATTCTGCGAGAAGCCGTGGTCGAAGCCGTCCAACTGCACATACTCGCTCTTGGGCCAGATGCTGTGGTAGCGCTCGCCGTAGGTGTAGGGCACCACACGGTCGCCCGTGCCGTGCACGATGAGCGCTTCGCCCTGGTAGCGGGCAGCAGTCTCATAGATGGGCAGGCTGAAGGCGGTCTTGATATATTCGCGGCCCAGACGCTTGCCGCCCCACAGCTCCACATACTCGGGAGGGTAGAGGGGGTCGTACATCTTGCCGAAGGTGCTGCCGCGGATGGCATCGTCGCGGAGCACGGCGGCAGGAGCCATCAGCACCACGGCGCTCACACCCTCAGCCGTCAGCTCGCCGGCCGTCATACTGGCCACCACGCCGCCCTGCGAGTGGCCCACCAGAGCCACACTGCTCACATAGCGCAGGTCGCTCACATAGCTGTACACCTGCTTGGCGTCTTCTATCTCGTTGGGTACCGTCATCTCCGAGAAGTCGCCCTCGCTCTCGCCGTGGCCGTTGAAGTCGAAACGTATCGAGGCGATACCGTGAGCGGCCAGCGAGTCGGCGATAATCTCAAACAGCGGACCTTCCTTGCTGCCGCCGAAACCGTGCATCAGCATCACCATGGGGCAGCGGGCACCCGTGGCCAGCACGGGCTTCTGTATCACGGCGGCTATCTTGCCCTTGCTGCCGTCTATCGTCACACGTTCCTGCGTGCCGGTGTTCACCTCGGGGGCTCTCGTCACTTCATAGAGCGTGCGCTCCAGTTTGTCGGTGAGCACCGTGGAGAGCACCACCTTGCCGTCGGGGTCTATCAGCACCATCGAGGGTATCCACTTCACACCGTAAGCGGCCGAAATGGCGGTCTCCTTCCAGGCCTTCAGCTCGCTCACCTGGGTGTAGCCTATGCCATACTGCTCCAGGGCCTTGCGCCAGGCGGCCTTGTCGGTGTCGAACGATACACCCACAAACTCCACGCCGCGCGGGCCGAACCGCTTCCACATGTCCACCATCACAGGGGCGTCCTTGCGGCAGTCGCGGCACCATGAGGCCCAGAAGTCGAGCACCACATAGCGGCCGCGAAGCTTGCTCAGCTTGAAGCTTTTGCCGTCTATCGTCTTCAGTTTCACTTCGGGGGCCATCGCGCCCGCTTTGGGCAGGGTGCCGGCATACTGGGTGTCGGCATCGGTCATCGGACCGAATTGCGCTGCCGCACACAGGGTCAACAGCAGCATGAGGCTGGTAGTTATCGCTTTTTTCATCATATTTATGGTTTTGGGGGTTGAATGATTCTTCTATTTTATTGGTTTCTGAAAGGAAAAATCAGCGTTTTGTCAGATTTTTTGTGAACAATTCCACAGTTTATCCGAATTTTTGTGTATTTTCGTGCGTTAAACCATTAATACACAAGTCTTATGCGAAAGATTTTAGGTTATCTGCTTATGTTCGGAGGTATCTTCATCTCCATCCTCGCTGTCTATCTCGATGTGCTGCTCCTCAAGCAGGGCACATCGGTGCCGCTCTTCATCGCCTATCTGGTGCTCTATCTCGGGGCGGGGGTCTTCTTCTTCATCATCGGCCACCGGCTCTCCAAGTAGAGCCCGCCCTATAGGCTCCGTCAGGGTTCCCTACAAGTCTATGTCGTCTTCCTGGGGCGGGCGGTCGGGATCCCACTTGGCGGCAAACCATTTCATCTCGCGCTTTTCCGACACGCGGTAGCCGTCTTCGGTATAGACAAAGGTGAAGTCGTCTATCACCCACTGCTCGTTCTCATAACGCAGACGGTATATCACGTTCTGGCCGTCGGGCACGTCGCTGCCTATGTCGAACAGCACATCTGCGTAGGCACCCGCGTCGGTCACGTAGTACACACGGCGCACCTCATAGCTGTAGGGATGCACATCCTTGCCCATCAGACCATTGAAGGAGAACGACTGAAACACTGAGTCGGCGCCCGACTTCTGAACCGTCTCCATGCAGTGGGCGTAGAGCTTGTTCATGTCTTCCGACCAGTTCTTGCCTGTGGCGCGGTTGCGCCCCGACATCATCTCCTCTTCGATGATGCTTTCCAGCCGCTTGCGTATCACGTCTTGCGAGTGGGTGCGCTCATAGCGTGCTATCGAGTCGCGACGGGCGGCGTCGATGGCGGCGTAGCGGGCATTTTCCGCTTCGCGCACACGCCTAAGCGAGTCGCGCAACTCTTCCTCGGCTATCGCCTTCTTGTAGTTGTCGTAAAAATAATAGCAGATACCGCCGCCTATGGCTACCATCAACAGCAGAATCAATACAACGTTTCTTGTCTTCATACTTCAAGTGTCGCTCTAAGGGTTTTCGGTTCCTGCAGGTTCTATATCAGCCTTGGCCGAATCTTCCGGAAACAATTCATGGAGCGTGCCGGCCAACTCCTTGTATTGGGTGGCAAATGAGTCGATGCTGATGGTCTCACCGCCCTCGTCGTAAACCGTCATCTCGTCGTCCAGATTGTCTATACACACCGCTTCACGCCCGTTCAGATGGTACATCACAAAACGGGTCAGTTCACCATTGCGGGTGGTCAGACAGAACGACTTGCCGTCGTCGCTCCATACCTCACCCGTGTAGGGCTCGCCGTTCTTGAGGATGGATTCCTTGTCCATCGCTATCTCATGCATCCTGGCTTGGTGTGGACCGCATGCCCAGCAGCACACGAGCAGCAGGGCTCCTGCCGCAAGGCTCTTCATGCCGTTTTTCCTCTTCATCCTCATCTTTGGGTTGTATATAAATCGATACAAAAGTACAACATTATGGCGAAGAGGCCAAATTTTTCCTCACAAAAAAAGGCGGAGATGCTTTCTCCGCCTTTAGGTCGCTATTACTTACCTTTTTGTTTTTTCAGCTCTTCACTGTAGACTTGAAAAAAGTCGTAATCCAAAATCTTGGATATCCGCAGCAAGTCGTATGTGTCGATGGAGTGCTTGGCAAATATCTTGTAGATGTTTGTCCGGCTGCACGACAACTCTTCCGCGAACCATACTACGGTTCTCTTTCTCTTTTTCAGGACTTGCCTGATCATTTCTCCGATGGATATTGTTTCTCTGTTCATATTTTGTTACTGTTCTTTTTTCTTCTTGAAATTATTGGACGGGTTGTTCTTTTACTTTGTTGCAAATTTATTATTTTTTTGTCCGTTTTGGAAATAAAATATGTTAAATCGAAATATTTGTAAACTTATGCGATACAGACGCTTGCAGCATTGAAATAGATAAGTTTACATTTGTCATAAATAGAATTAATTTTTAGCTTTTTTCTCTTATTTAGTCTTTCCTTAAATGTGATTTATGAGAGGATGTCTTTACAAAAATGTCATCTTTTCTGCAAAGCGAAAACGTATCTTTGCCGAAATGTAGAATTTGCTTTTTTGAGAAATGAACAACGATTATTCTATGATTTTCCCTTGCCGGACTGATTTGGTTAGGGTGGCACTTGCCCACTGGAGTGCCTTGGAGCCTTTCAGGGCTTCGCGGCAGCGGTGCAAACGCTATTGCTACGGCGATCAGTGGAGCGACCGCGTGTGCGTGGAGGGCAGATGGATGCCCGAAGAGCAGTACATACGCATGCAGGGCAGCGAGCCGCTCAAGAACAACCTCATACGCCGGCTGGTGCGAAGCGTGCTGGGACTCTACCGCCAGCAGTGCCGCCCGCTGGTGTGCCAGGCGCGCGATGCCGACGAGCAGCCGCTGGCCGAGGTCATGACTTCCGTGCTGACGGCCAACCGGCAGCTCAACCGCGCCGACGAACTGCATGCG
Organism: uncultured Prevotellaceae bacterium; assembly: GCA_900318915.1. GTDB lineage: Bacteria > Bacteroidota > Bacteroidia > Bacteroidales > Bacteroidaceae > Prevotella. Next base: position 3,817 of record ONMI01000097.1, read on the forward strand.
CGCACCCTCGAGGAGTTCCTCATCTCCGGACTGGCCGTGCTGCGCAAGAGCTACGGCCTCAGGCACGGACGCCACGACTGCTGGACCGATATCGTGCCGCCCGAACGGTTCTTCTTCGATACGCTCAGCACCGACTGCCGGGGGTGGGACGTAGAGGTGGTGGGCCAGTTGCACGACATCTCCTTCGATACGCTGCTCGCCCTCTTCGCATCCGGCGGCCAACAGGCCGACTTCCTCGGCAAGTGTTATGCACCGGCTTCCTACAACGACCGCCTCGCTGCCATGACCGACCAACTGGGGTGGCAGCGGCAGCCGGCCGACTTCTTCCGCCCGGCACAGCCGGCACGCTGCAGGGTCATCGAGCTCTGGCGCAGGGAGAGGCATCCGGGATTTCTCTGCCACAATGCGGCTACGGGCGAGCTCTTCAGGGTAGAGAAGCCGTTCTATCCCATGTCACCGGACGCTGACGGGGCGCCCGACGCCTCGCTCCGCTTCTTCCGCCACAGTCCCGAGCGGTGGCACTATTATTTCCTCACTCCCTTCGGCCATGTCCTGGCACAGGGCGTCACACCTTATGCCCATGGCTCCCATCCGTATGTCTTCAAGGCTTATCCGTTCATCGACGGCGAAATACACTCCTTCGTGGCCGATGTCATCGACCAGCAGCGCTACACCAACCGTCTCATCACCCTCTACGACTGGGTGATGCGCTCATCGGCCAAGGGAGTGCTACTCGTGCCCGAGGAGTGCATCCCCGATGGCAGCTGCATCGAGGACATTGCCTCCGAGTGGGCGCGTTTCAACGGCGTCATCGCCGTGAAGACGAGAAACGGAACCGAACTGCCGCGGCAGATGGCGGCCAATGCGGTCAATGTGGGAATCAACGAACTCCTCCAGACACAGCTGGCACTCATGGAGGATATCTCGGGCGTGGCGGCATCGCTACAGGGCAAGGCGTCGCGCGCCGACACCAGCGGCTCGCTCTACCGGCAGCAGACGGACAACGCACGCCTCTCGCAGCTCGACCTGCTGCAGTCGTTCGAGGCCTTCCTCACCGACGGGGCCTACCTCGATATGAAAAACATTCAGCAGTTTTACGACACGAGGCGGGTGCTCCTCATCTCCGGACAGAAGGCGAGGCAGGTGGTCTACGACCCGCTCCGCATGGGCGATGTGGAACTCGATCTGTGCATCCGGCCCTCGGATTCCTCGCCAGCCACAGTATGATAAATTTCTTTAAAAAAGGTGATACGTTGGGCGTGTCACTTTTTTTTATTACTTTTGTGCCCATGAAACGTTATTTTTACACCTTATCTATATGGTGCCTCTGCACAGTGGCCGCCGCTGCTCCCGTCAGCAGCAGCCAGGCACTCCAGTTGGCCGCTCAGTTCCTCTCACGTCACGGCGTGGCCGTAAAAGGTCAGCTCTCCGTATCGCAAACCCGGCGCACCACGGCGCAGGGCCGGAGAGCGCAGGGTGTGCCGCCGCTCTATCTGGTCAACAATCCGGGTGGCGGATTCGTCATCGTGGCCGGCGACGACTGTGCCGGACCGGTCCTGGGCTATTCAACCGAGGGGAATATCGATGCCGAACGCCTCGGCGACAACCTCGGGGCGTGGCTCGCCGACTATGAAGATCAGATGGCCGATGCCGCTTATGCGGCTCCCTATACCGTGCCTGAGGAGTGGGCGCCCGTTGAGCCGTTGCTCACCACACAGTGGAACCAGGGCAGCCCCTACAATGCCGAGTGCCCCACCGTGGGCGACAAGTCTACCTGGGCGGGCTGCGTGGCCGCCGCCATGGCGCAGATTATGTATTTCTGGCAGTGGCCCCAGGCCGAGACCGACAGCATACCGGCCTACACGGCCGGCAACGTGGAGTACGACTCGCTGGCTCCCACCACTTTCAACTGGGAGAACATGATTCCTGCCTACAACGGCGAGTACACACCCGAGCAGGTGCAGGCCGTGGCGCATCTCATGCACTATGCGGGCCGCGCCGTCGAGATGAACTATGGCGTCAACGGCTCCAGCGCCTTTGTCTATAAGTGCCCGGATGCCTTCATCTCACGCTTCGGCTACGACAGCCATGTGCAGACCATCTTCCGCAACGCCTTCTCCACCGACGAGTGGAACAGCCATGTCTACAGCGAACTGGCCAAGGGCCACCCCGTGCTCTACTCCGGACAGAGTGCCAGAGTCAATGTGCACGCCTTCGTCTGCGACGGATACGACGGACAGGGATTCTTCCACATCAACTGGGGATTCGGGGGCAACGGCAACGGATGGTTCCGGCTCCAGGCGCTCAACTTGCAGGAACGACGCACCGACGGCGGAATCGATCTGGGGGGATATACTTTCTACCAGCGGGCCGTCATCGGCATTCAACCGCCCTCCGACGACTTCGTCGTCATCGACGACCCGCTTGCCGACCGGCTCTTCTGCGACTCTGTACGTCTCACCACCGAGCCTACCGTGCCCTACGATCCCGCTGCGGGCATCAGCGATGTAACCATGTACTACCGCCTCTTCAGCGAGGCAGCCACACGCACCCGCTTCTTCTGGGGCGTGGGCCTTTATAAGGACGGCGAGCGCCTGCAGCGCTTCTCTATCTCCAACCGCTATCTCACCACCACCGCCCAGATTTATACTTCGCTCAAGTTTAATGGCTATTTCAAGAATCTTGAAGACGGCACCTACCGTGTAGTGCTGCTGAGCCGGTCTGAGGGAGAGAGCGAGTGGCACGAGTGCTACGGCACCGAACAGCACTATCTGGAACTGACCATCGCCGACGGCACCTGCTCCGTCAGAGCGGTCAACGAGCCGGCGCCACTGCCGCAGATGTCGGTCGTGAGCCACAGCAGCGAGCAGCTCTTCCAGGGCGACAAGGCCCGGGTGCATGCGGTCTATGCCAACGACGACGACTTCGAGTTCAGAGGACCGCTCTACCTGCTCGTCGACGGCACCGCCGTGGCCTGCGAGCATCTCAACCTGCCGCCGCACGCCACCGACTCAGTCGACTTCTACTACAAGGCCACCCGCGGCGGCACCGTCAACCTGGTGCTGGCGGCCGACCGCTATGGGGCCACGCCGCTGGCCTCATGGTATGAGCAGGTCAATGAGCGGGCTTTCTTCGCCAACTTCGATGTGGAGTTTGCCGATGCCCAACAGCACCAGTGGCTCGGACTGCCGCTCAATGTCGACCTCACACTCACCCATGCAGGCGAGGGCGACTTCGTAGATCGCTGCTCCATGGTGCTCTCCTCGCAGTCGCGCCCCGACATTACCGTGTGGAGCGACAGCCTCCGTATGTATCCTTCCGAGCGGAAAGTGATTTCCGCACAGATGCAGGGCAATGCCGGCATGTGCAATACCAAGTATGTGCTCCGCCTGCTCTATTCCGATGGCGTCGAGGCAGCGCGCACCGACAGCTTCCTCCTCGTCGAGGCGGTGCCCTGCTGGAGGGCCGGCGGCATTGTGTCGCGTCAGGTGGC
>ONMI01000061.1 GCA_900318915.1 uncultured Prevotellaceae bacterium
ATCGGTCGTATAGCCCGCTATACTCCCTCTTCAACTTACACTCTGCACACGACTAAAAATCAAAAATCGCCTCGACATAATTAATAGAACCCACCTAAATTCAAAATTAATCAACAATTAATGGGTGCGCCGGACGGCGCATGCTTTTTTGGTTGGGAGTCGCCTATCGGCGAGAAATCTTACAAAATCTATACAGAATCTAACAATATCAGCGCCCTATGGGCGGAAAGATAGTGCAAACCGAACCGAGTAAGCAGCGAGAGCATTGTGAGCTTACTCAAGCATTGCCGAGTCGCGTTCGAGGTAGACATGTATCAAAGCAATCAAGCTCGCTTGAATTGCTGAGGTGCAGCCTATCTTATGAAAATTATTCAAAAATTTAGTTCAAAAATTATTCAAAATTTTTCCTCCTTTTTCTTAAGCGGAGCGGTTTTTGTTTTTATTCTATTGGTTCGTTATGAATTGGTCTAGAGGAGATGATTAGCAAGCGTCTCGGAAAAAGGAGAAAAAAAATGATCATCGAGAACCGTCCCCGATGATCATTAGGCGTGCGCCAGACGGCACACGCTTTATGGGGTCGCCTCCGGCGAGAAATTATTCAAAAATTAAATTCAAAATTATTCAAAAATTATTGGGTGCGCCGTCCGGCGCACCTTTTTTGAAGGGAGTCGCTCTACGAGCGAGAAATATTTCAAGATCTTGCAGAATCTATTTTTGTTAGTCGAGTATGATATAATCAAAACCACCATGCTGCGCGCTGAAATTGTCTTCTGAACAGATATTATCGTAATACGCCAGAAATTTGCTTGGCAGAGGCGGATTGCGAATCCGCAAATTGAGGCAGTCGGATTTGTAATTCGACAGAACTAGTATTGATTCACGAGCAGAGACCCCGCCCCTGCCCCGCCCCTACGAGGGGCGGGGAGCTGAATAGCGGAGGAGTAGTCTGCAATTATTGCTTGACGATGACTTTGCGGGTGGTGCCGTCGGCCTGGCGGATGATGTTCAGACCACGGGCGGGAGCTGTCAGGCGTCGGCCATCGACAGAGTAGACACCTTCAGGTGCGGTCGTCCTCACAGTGGCATCATTGATGCCCTCGGTGAAGAACACCTCACTCTCATCGGCAGCCGACTCGCCCAGATTGTAGAGCGCTGTGATATGGTACACCACATGCAGATTCTCATTTCTCACCGGATGGTCCACATACGAGGTGGCAGAAGCCGGCAGAGTGGTAAGCAGTTCGCCGTCGCGGTAGAGATTATAGCCGTTCTCCGCCATCTGCAGCACGCCGCGGCCCGAAGCCGGACGGAAATGGACGTCGTCGACAAAGAGGCGATAGCTGTTGCCGTCGCTCACATTCCGAATGGCGAAATAGCGGGCGCCCTCAGGCAGGTCGTAGGAGCGCTGTGTCCAGTCGAAAGAAGCCGTCTCACTGGCCAGCAGTGTGAAATCCTCAGTATTACGGCCGGAAGTGGAGTAAAGCACCTCGAAATGCTCCATCGAGTAGTAGCCATGCTCGAAGAAAGAGATGGTCTGTGCCTCGCCGGTCAATTCGGGCGAGATGAGCCAGTCGTCGGAGGTACCCTCCTTGACAGAGATTGATGCGAAGAACTGCTTGCCCGACACCGGGTTCCATCCGTTGCCGCCACCCCACCAAGATTCAGTGGGATAATTGCGGTCGATAGGATTGAACACGAGCCAGGAAGACGGCTGTCCCATTCCCTCATACTCCACATGCACGTCTTCGGCGTAGATATCGTCATGCGTGGGCAGGCCGTCGGCATCGAGGACGGTCCATTCGCCCAAGTCGGCAGCCACATTGAAGGCCTCGTACGACTCCACATCCTCGGTGAAAGGCAGGACGAAATCCTCATAGCTGGGAGCCTGCCAGGAGAGAGACACCGACTCGTCGTTGTTCATTTCGGCTGTGAAATCGGTGGGTGCCGGGAAGAGAGGCAGGGCGACGGTCACATCGACCTGCGGAGACTGACTGATTTTTGTCAGATTATCATCCTTATAATACACATCTCCAAAGAGATGGAATGCGTCATAGAGCGTATTGACCGGCCACTCGAAAGTCAGTGTGGCAACCGAGTCGGGCATCAAGTCGGGCACCTCCTGCACGCCGATGACGCGGATGTCGCCAGACTGTACATCTTTCAGATAAGCCATGGCACCGGAAGACAGTTTGGCGCCCACGTTTTTCACGGTCATCGTCACCGAGATATTCTCGCCTGCAGCGACAGACTCCGGTGCCGAGACGGTCACAGCGAGGTCGTAGTCGGCATAGTTGCGCACCTGCACAGCATCGAGATACGTGTAAGTGGTCTCATCCATCACCGCGTCGAACATCAGCTGGATATAGTCAGCATCCATGAAGTCGGCCAGCGACACCCTTTCGTGATAGAAAGGATCGTTGGTATTGATTTCATAGAAGAAGATAGGTTCATTCTCCTTGACGAGCACCGTGTCGGTGCCGTTCTTTATGACATAGACTTTGAGCGGGTGGCGTTCGCCCTGGCTCTCAGAGCGATGGCAGTAAGCATATTCAAGAATCGGATTGTCGGCCCCCTTCAGACTGATTTTTCCGGAGAAGAGTCGGCTGCCTGAGTTTTGGTAACCGCCGCTGGTACCGAAAGCGATGAATCCCCCGTTGCCGTCGGCATCCTGCGCATCGGCATATCCGCCCCAAGAGGCGCCCCAACCATTCTCGTTGTAGTTTTCCGCGGTCCAGAAGTTGGCACGCGAACCATTTTCGAATCCCTCATAGAAAGGCAGCCCGTAAGGAGCTCCCACCACGATAGCATTGGAGCGCGCCACGGTGCTGTATCCCAGTTCGTTGGCAGCCTGCACCCCGTAGAAGAGCAGTTGCTGCGGCATCGTCTGGTCAATCTGCTCCTCATACGATGTTTCAGAGAGATTGGCCGCCACCACCTCATTGTCAAGGCTTCTCAAGACAGCATATCTCAGTGTAGACGGCTCGATGAAGCCCCCATTCTGTCCCACGACAGGCGCCTGCCAGGAGAGCACCGCCTTGCCGTCGGTTTCGGTCAGCGACACATGGAGCGGTTCGGTAGGCGCGTCAGAGCCCACCCAGATGACGGCAACAGCAGGCAAGCCCTCGCCCGCCTCATTGACCGCCACCACACGATACGTGTTGTTCTGTCCCATAGAGGCCTGCTCGTCGGTAAAGGAGAGCGACTGTCCCGGTTGCGCATCGAGTGTTGCGATGAGTTCACCGTTGCGATACACCAACACATGACTGAGCGCAGAGAGCGCATCGCCGCCGATAGAGGCAGCGGGTGCGTTGAACTCAAGACGGACCACAGCATCCAGTCCGCTTGTAGTGGCACGTAGAGCCGTCACCGAGTCAGGAGCGGCGAGCGCCGGTCCCTCTTCCACACAGATATCGTAGAGCATAATGTTCTGAATATCATAGCCATAGACACGGAGTCCGATATGATAAGCGCCATTCTCCTCCACACGGAAAAGCTGTTCGAAGACCTGCTCTCCATTGTCGCCGATGCGCTGGCGGTTGAGCAGTTCCTGCTGCAGGTCCTCCTCACCACTTCCCAGTCCGGCATAAGCCGCCACACTGTAAGGATAGTTGCCCGCCCAATCACAGGCCGTCTTGAACGAGAGCCGGTACACATGGTCGGCATCCAATCTCATGCGCGGTGTGACGAGGTAATCGTTGGTGAATTCGAAGGGAGCCCCATAGAGCAGTGCCTTTCCGCTTTGGGCATTGAAAGACCAAGTAGAACCGTCCATATCCCCGTCGATGACAGAGAAGAGACTGTTGGCAGCCTCGTCGGTCATATCCGGTCGGTAAGGCAGGTCGACAGCGTCGCCCACAGCTATGTAGTTGCTTTGTGCCACCTCGCCGGTGAGGTCGCCATTGTGGGCCACCACCGTGTAATAGACTGCTTTCAGCGACTCAGAGGCATACGCCTCGGAGAAAGACGTTGCTGCGAGATGGTCAGCCACGACCACATTGTCGGGATAGCGTGTCACCGTATAGGTGAGCGCATCAGGATCCAGTTCACCATTATGCAGTCCGGCAGTAGGAGCCGTCCAGGACAGCTGCATGAGTCCGTCGGCATAAGAGAGTGCCACATTCTGCGGCGGTGTGGGCACATCCGGTCCCTCCCACGGCGAACCAGACGAAAGGCTGTAGAGCCCCACAATCTCCTCGTTGCCGTTGAAACGCGACACTTGCGATGCCGTGCCCGAGGTCAGGTCCACCTCATAGAGCGCCCCCACGCTGGCATCGGTGGTGGCGGCCCAGTAGAGTTTGCCGGTGGCCCAATCGAAAGTGGCGCTCTGCACAAATTCGGGTGTCAGTCCGGTTGGTCCCACTTCGGTGAGCGAAGCGTCGTCGGTGCTGATGCGGAAAAGCGTACCCTCGGTTGAGATACCGTAGGCGATGCCGCTGGCATCAATGGCGATGGCGACGAAATCCTTTGACAGTTTGCCCACCGTAGAACGCTGCTGGCTATCAAAGTCGAGTATTGCCAATTCCTGTCCGCCATCGTACGACGCGCACAGGCCGTAAACCGTGTTGGAAGTCGGGTCAACGCTCATATCGGCTGCAAACCAGTTGGCCGGCAGTTCCAGTTCGTCGGTCTGTTCCCACTCTTCCGCTTCGTAAACATAGCAGGTGACCGATTCGATTCCCTGTCCGTAGTCTTCCCCCTTCATGAGGTAGTAGCAGCCATTGTGATAGACGGCCGCCCCATTGATATGAAACTGGTAGTCGCCATACACTTTCGAGAGGGTGGTGTTGCTCTGCACCGGTATGGCATAGACGCCATACTCACTCTCTTCCTCCCAAAGGTCGGAGTAAATCACCGTACCATAGAGCGTGGTGCCGGTCCCGTCACTGTTGAGCGCCCTGTTGAGCGGCGTTTGGAAAAGATTCCGGTTTTGTTCCCAAGCGGGTTTTACCGGTCTTGCTTTCATGCCCGGTGTTGTCTTGACAACTTTGCGCTGCTGGGCTTCTGCCATTGAAGGCAAAAGTAGCGCCGCCATCAGGCACAGCAAGGATAATGTAAAAAGTTTTTTCATATAAAGTTATGTTAGTGTTAGATATACACATATATGGTGGGCAAAAGTAACAAAAAACGAGGAAAGGAAGAACAAAATGATGTTTTTCCTAACAGAAATTATCGTAATTCACGTAATTGTTCGTGAAGGTCTTTGAAAGAAATTATCGTAATATGCAGAAATTTCTCTTGTGCGCTGGTTATAATTCACCAAATTTTATCTAAATTTGTCCCCTGGAAATAAAATGAAGGAAAAATGGTAATTTCAGTTGACTTTGACGGGACGGTTGTGGAGCACAAATACCCGGAGATTGGCGAGGAGATACCTCATGCCACAGAGACGCTCCGTAAACTGATGGAAGACGGACACAAACTGGTGATGTGGACGGTTCGCGAGGGTCCGCTGCTGGACGAGGCAGTGGAATGGTGCCGTGCGCGCGGGGTGGAGTTCAGCGCCATCAACGAGACGCTGCGTGCCGACACCAACGAGCACAGTCACAACACCCGAAAGATAGACGCCGACATCTATATCGACGACTGCAATATCGGCGGCCGCTTCGACTGGGAGACGGTTTACCGTATGATTCACGAGAACCTCTCTTATTATTCGCTTATCCGCGAGGCGAAGCGGGAGGCGCAGAAGCAGGCTCAGGAACCGGAGAAAAAGAAGAAGCGCTGGTTCGGCTTTTAAGGGCTTGATTTTGGAGTCGCTCTTCGGGCGAGATATTAATCAAAAAGACTTATTGGGTGCGCCAGGTGGCGCACTCTTTTTTGGGGGGCCGCTCTGCGAGCGAGTAATTATTCAAAAATTATTCGCGCTGCGCGCTGAGATATGGAGTGTGCGCCGGTCGGCGCACTAATTCTTCGGCACGCTTCGCGTGGAAATTATTCAAAAATTAAATTCAAAAATTAATCGCGCTACGCGCTGAAATTATTTTCCGGACAGAAATTATCGTAATTCACGTAATTGTTCATTGACGGTCTTTGAAAAAAATGTTCATAATGCGCGGGAATATGATTGGCGGTGGCGGATTGCAAATCCGACAGAACTGAGTGCGCCGGTCGGCGCACTATTCTTGGGAGTCGCTCTGCGAGCGAGAAAGATAGTGCCAACCGAACCGAGAGAGCAGCGAGAGCAATGTGAGCTTGCTCAAACATTGCCGAGTCGTGTTCGAGGAAGACATATGTCAATGGCAATCAAGCTTGCTTGAATTGCTGAGGTGCAGCCTATCTTATCTAAATCTTTCAAAATCTGAACAAAATCTTTGCGCTGCGCGCTGAAATATGGAGTGTGCGCCGGTCGGCGCACTAATTCTTCGGCACGCTTCGCGTGGAAATTATTGAATTTCATTCTACTTTTTCTCGCCATGGCAATGCTCAAGCAAGCTTGACATTGCTCATTTGGCTTAACGAAAAAGTTCAAAAATTAAATTCAAAAATTAATCGCGCTGCGCGCTGAAATTATTTTCCGGACAGAAATTATCGTAATGCGCAGGAATTTTCATTTTCCCCTGCGAGGTGAGCTTGTTGTAATTAAAAAAAAGTGCATAAATATTGTGGGAATGGGAAAAAAGATGTTACTTTGCAGATGTTAACCTACAAATCGAAGAATACAGCCAGCGATTATGATGAAGGATATTCACCAAGCGACCGACCACCCCTATCCACGCACCAATAAAGTGCTGCTCATCTACACGGGCGGCACCATCGGCATGGGCCGCAACCAGAAGACCGGAGCCCTGGAGCCCCTCGACTTCGAACACATGGTGAGCAACATGCCCGAACTGGTCTACCTGAAGACCGACATCGACACCTACCAGTTTGCCCACCCCATCGACTCGAGCGATGTGACACCGCGGATATGGGCGCAGCTGGTGCGCACGATAGCCGAGCGCTACGACCAGTATGACGGTTTTGTGGTGGTTCACGGCACCGACACGATGGCGTATACGGCCTCGGCCCTGTCGTACATGCTGGAGAACCTGACCAAGCCCGTGATACTGACCGGCAGCCAGTTGCCCATCGGCCAGTTGCGCACCGACGGCAAGGAGAACCTGCTGACGAGCATTGAGTTGGCCTCCGCCCATTACGAAGACGGTCGCGCCATCGTGCCCGAGGTGTGCATCTACTTTGGCGGCGCCCTATTGCGCGGCAACCGCGCCACGAAGCAGAGTGCCGACGGTTTCGATGCCTTCACCACCTACAACTATCCCGTGCTGTGCAATGCCGGTGTGAACTTCACCTTCCACTACCACCACATACTCCAGCCCGACTACGACCAGCCGATGGTGCCCCACACGGGCATGGACGCCAATGTGGCCGTGTTCAGCCTCTTCCCCGGCATCGAGGAGTACCTGGTGCGCTACCTGATAGGCGCTCCCGAACTTCGGAGCATCGTGATGCGCACCTTCGGCAGCGGCAACGCCCCGCAGAAGCCATGGCTCATCCGCCTGCTGAAGGAGGCCAGCGAGCGCGGCGTGACGATTGTGAACGTGAGCCAGTGTATGGCCGGCGCCGTGGAGATGGGGCGCTACGACACCGGCTACCAGTTGCAGAAAGCCGGTGTGATAAGCGGCCGCGACAGTACAGTAGAAGGTGCTGTGACCAAGCTGATGTTTCTACAGGCCCGGTATAAGGACCCGCAGATGATACGGAAATATATGAACCAATCCCTCTGCGGCGAGATAACGGTATGAGGCTGTCGTTCCGGCTCTTCCTGCTGCTTCTGCTCTGCCTGCCGCCCTGCACGGTCTGCGCCCAGGAAGACACCTGGGGCACCGATGTGAGTGTGGAGGTGAGCAAGGACCTGAGCAAGCAGGCCGGACTGGAACTGGACGCCGAGCTGCGCACCCGCGACGGTGTGAAAACAGTGGACCGGCTGGAAGGCGGCCTCTCCGCCTACTGCAAGCCATGGCCATGGCTGAAACTCTCGGGCGGCTACATCTTCATCTACGACCACGACGAGCGCCTCTCCCACTACGACGAGGACGACCGCGACGTGAAGAAAGGCCTGGCCCAGGTGGGCGACCCGAAGAACCTGCGCGACTACTGGATAGTGCGCCACCGGTTGCACGCCGATGCCACGCTGACCCACAAGTGGGGGCCCTGGCGCCTATCGCTGCGCGAGCGGTGGCAGTATACCTACCGCATGGAGAAGGTGGTGAAAGGCCGCTACAACTATCTGTACGACCGCAGCGACCAGGCCGAGCATCTGTACAGAGGCAAGGGCAAGAACGTGCTGCGCAGCCGTCTCTCTGCCCGCTACAAGATAAAGAAAAGCCCGTTCACCCCCGAGGTGAGCCTGGAAGCCTTCAACGCCTGGCGGTTGGAGAAGCTTCGCTGCACGGCCGGTGTGTATTGGAAAATGACCAAGGGCCACACGCTGCACCTATACTACCGCTACCAGCACGGCGACGATGACAACAAGCCCCTTCGCCGCCATGTGGCCGGTATGACCTATGAACTGGATTTATAATATGACCTTCAGACCCCTGCTGCTGATACTGCTGAGTGCCGTGCTGCTGTGCTCGTGCGACGAGGGCGGTGTGGAACTGAGCGAGAGCGACGTGCCCTACAGCGGGCTGCCGCAGATGAGCATCAGCACCCCCGGCAGCACCGAGGTGAAGCGCCAGTATGTGGAGCACAGCCAGTTGGCGGTGAGCCACGGCGGCGACCTGGCTGCCATGGCCGGTGAAATCATGATAAAAGGGCGCGGCAACACCAGTTGGATATTTCCGAAGAAACCCTACTCGATACGCCTGACCGGCGGTCAGCCGACCACAGCAGAAGCCGACACCAGTTGGGTGCTCCTGGCCAACTACGAGGACAAGTCGCTGATGCGCAACGAGGTGGCCTTCTTCATGGGCAGGGAACTGAGCCGGCTGGACTACACCCCCCAGAGCCACACCGTAGACTTCGTGCTCAACGGGCACTATCAAGGCATCTACCTGCTGTGCCAGGCCGTGAGCGTGGGAGCAGGCCGTGTGGACGTGGGCGATGACGGCCTGCTGATAGAAGTAGACGGCAAGGCCCGCTACCACGAGACCATCTTCAACACCAGCCGGCTGACCCACCCCTTTACCATCCACCACCCTGAGGTGAGAGAAGGTGACGCCCGATACGAAGCCATCAAGGCCAAGGTGCAGGCCGCCGAGGACGCTCTCTTCAGCGACCACTTCAGAGACGCCGCCACCGGCTACCGCCGCCACATCGACATGGAATCGATGGCAGAATGGTATCTTGTGAACGAGATAGCGAAGAATGCCGACGCCGCCTTCTACACCAGCTGCTTTATGCACGCCCGCCGCGACGGACTGCTCACGATGGGTCCGCTGTGGGACTTCGGCAGCGGTTTCGGCGGGTACAAGGACAACGACTTCGGCCGTGAGACGGCCAATGTGGCCGAAGGTTTCTACATACGGCGGACGAAATGGATGGGCCGGCTGTTTGACGACCCCGACTTCGTGGCTCTGGTGAAGCGGCGCTTCGACCACTACTACGCACACCGAAGCCTTATCTACGACCATATAGACCAGACCTGCGCCGCACTGGTAGACAAGGTGTACTACGACAACCTGCTGTGGGGGCAGCTAAAGGACCGGAGCTCGAGCGAGGAAGAGGTGCGACGAGCCTACCGAGAGGAAGCCGACTATCTGAAAGACTGGATAGAACGGCGCATGCGCTGGCTGAAGAGCGAGTTGGACAAGATGTAGATTTAACCCCAATCGGTCATCATAACGACCGATTGTGCTAAAATAATTTGGCAAATTGGTGCAAATTTGTTAATTTTGTATTTCTAAGATAATAGAACACCATTAATACTCAAAAAACATTATGAAAGAACTGAAAGGAACCAAGACAGAGAAGAATCTGCAGGAAGCGTTTGCCGGCGAGAGCCAGGCCCGCAACAAGTATACCTACTGGGCCTCGAAAGCCAAGAAAGACGGTTATGTACAGATAGCCGCCATCTTCGAGGAGACCGCCAACAATGAGAAGGAGCACGCCAAGATGTGGTTCAAACTGCTGGAGGGCGGCATCAAGTCGACCCCCGAGAACCTGAAGGCGGCCGCCGAGGGTGAGAACTTCGAGTGGACCGACATGTACGACCGCATGGCCCGCGAGGCTGACGAGGAAGGTTTTCCTGAGATAGCCGAGAAATTCCGCGGTGTGGCCGCCATCGAGAAGCACCACGAGGAGCGCTACCGCAAGTTGCTCAAGAACATAGAAGACCAGGTGGTGTTCTCGCGCGAGGGCGACTGCATCTGGCAGTGCCGCAACTGCGGCCATATCGTGGTAGGTCCGAAAGCCCCGGAGGTATGCCCTGTGTGCGACCATCCGCAGGCCCACTTCGAGCTGCTGGCGCAGAACTACTAGAATATTAAAGATTAAAAAATTAAAGATTAAAATTAGAGAATTTAAGATATTATAATCAAAAAACGCTTCGCTTTAGAAAAAGGAAATTCAAGGTCAAAAAAATATTAAAAGACCTCTTGGTCAGACTAAAAGTAAAAAAACGCAAGCGTTTCTCAAAAAGGAAGAAAAAGGCGAATCATTAGAAGCAACTTTCTTGATTCAACGAAAGCGCTATGGCTATAGCCTCTATATATAGAGGCTATAGTTTTTTTGTTGTGAGAAGGAGGATTATTCTTCCGGCATGAGGCGCTCCAAGAGGTCGACGATACCCCTGATGCCAGCCGGATACTTCGCATCGGTCTGATTGGCCGGGAAGACGGCATCGCCACAAGAGATGTCGGTGCTGAAAGTGTCGACCTGCAGCGAGGCCCTCCATCCGCCGGCGTCGAGCGCCATGTAACGTTCATCGGCCTCTATATAGGAAGGCATGCTGTGCAAGTGGCAGGCATTGACGATGTTGATGATATGGCTCACGGTGGTGTCGGGCACCAGGATGGTGTCGTGTATCATGTGCATATCATTCTCGCTGTATTTCCACCGCGAGGTGGTGAGGATGTACTGTCGCCGGTCGTTGCGCGTCACCTGGTAGCCGCGGTCGAGGCTTCCGGTATACTCCGGTGAGTGGTATATCATGGAGCCATTGTGGTGCTCATAGTCGAAAGCTATAAGGCGTGACACCACGACAGAGTCGGCACCCTTCGTGGAAGAAGTTTTGGCGATTCGTTCGGAACAGCCGGCAGCCAGTTGGAGCACTGACATGGAGACAAGGGCGAGTGCGCCCAGCAGGAGCGATTTCATGGCAGTAGAATTTAGTTTTATTAGACGAAAAGCAGGTGGTTAAATGAGCACCTTGGTTTTGTGATAGCTCTCACGGAACTCACTGGGGCTGCAGCCTTTTTTCTTCTTGAAGATGCGGTTGAAATTGCTGAGGTTGTTGAACCCGCAGTTGAAGCTGATTTCGGAGATGCTGCGTGATGTGTCGACGAGCATGCGGGTGGCATAGCCCAGTCGGATATCGATGATATAGTCGGTAAGGTTGCGTCCGGTATGGAGTTTGAAGAAACGGCTGAAGGCGCTGGGGCTCATGCCGGCGATGTCGGCAAGTGTGGCCAGGCGCATCTCGTCCATGAAGTTGGTGCTTATATAGTTTTTCACCTTGAGGATGCGCCGGCTGTCGTCTTCGACGGCCACTTTGGCATAGCTGGTGCTGGCCAATGTGCGTGCTCCGTCGCACTTGGAGAGTTCGTAAAGGATGGTGAGGAACTGCATGACAGCATAGAACCCCTCCTTGATGGTGCTGAGGCTGTTGAGCTGCGCATAGACCTTCATGATAGCCGGCATGGGGAAAGCAAGACCTTTCCGCGCCTCGTTCATCATTTTGCGCAGCGAGGTGAAAGGCGTCTTTCCGAAGAGCGAGTCCTCGTCCATGGAGATATCGAAATGAACCGTTATCTCCCTGATGTCCTGACTTTTGCACTCATGCTGTTCCCATACATGCTCCAAATCGGGGCTGGTGATGAGTACGAGTTCATACTCGCCGATGACCTCGCTGCTGTCGCCCACGATGCGCCGCACGCCGGGAGCATGTTCCACGAAGTTGAGTTCAAAGACCTCATGGTTGTGTATGGGATAGGTGAACTCCTTTTTGTGCCGGTCGGCAATGTAGAGCACATCTTTTCCCATGAGGGGCGTAATCTCATGCAGAACCTTCCTTTCTTCCATATCTACAGAGGTGTTTTATCGTTTCAGACTCTTCAGGATATCGCTCATCTTCTGCAGGGTGGCCACGCGTGTAGGCACGAGCGGCAGACGGAGCACATTCTCGATGAAGCCCATCTCATGGAGCAGCGCCTTGACGCCGGCCGGGTTGCCATCGACGAAGAGGAGGCTGTAGAGGTCGGTGAAGCGATGGTGAATCTGCCGTGCTGCGGCAAACTCATTGTTGAACTCAAGACGGATCATGCGCGAGAACTCCTTGGGCAGCGCATTGCCGATGACGGAGATGACGCCCACGGCGCCACAGGCCACCATGGGATATGTGAGCGCATCGTCGCCGCTGATGACCTCGAAGCGGTCGGGTTTGTTTTTGATGATTTCGTCGACCTGCTCAAGGCTTCCGCTGGCCTCTTTGATGGCCACCACATTGTCGCAAGCGCGAGCGATGCGGCAGGTGGTCTCGGCCTTCATGTTGATGCCCGTACGTCCCGGCACATTGTAGAGCACAACGGGTAGCGAGGTAGCCTGTGCGATGGCCTTGAAGTGCTGAAAGAGGCCCTCCTGCGAAGGTTTGTTGTAGTAGGGGCACACACTGAGAATGCCGTCGATGCCGGGAATGTCGGCAGTGCGCAGTTCATGGACCACGGCGGCGGTGTTGTTGCCACCGCATCCCATGAGAATGGGCACACGTCCGTTGACCTGTCGCACTATTTGCTGCCGTATAAGTGTTTTCTCTTCGTTGGAGAGACAGGGGGTTTCGCCGGTAGTGGCCAGGATGCAGAGGAAGTCGGCTCCGTTGTCGAGTTGGTACTCAACGAGTCTTTCGAGTGCTTCGTAATCCACCTCACCGCTTTGTTTGAATGGTGTGACCAGTGCCACTCCGAGGCCTCTGAATATATTTTGCATAAATGGGTTGTTTTTTACTGAAATGTGGGTGCGGGCCAGTGTATTGCCCACAATCGTTGCAAAATTAGCAAAAAAGTTTTTGATTCGGCACGGGAAGGAAGGGAAAAATTAAAAATGAAAAATAATTTTTTCACAACCACCCTGGCGGAGGTTTTTTGCAACCACCCTGACGGGGATTTTCACAACCACCCCGCCCCCTCCTTATCCTAAGGAGGGGTACCTACCCTCCCCCAAACCCCCTCCCGACATCGGGAGGGGACTTAACCGTTGCCTTTGGCGATTTTTTCTCGCCATGGCAATGTTCAAGCAAGCTTAACATTGCTCATCTGGCTTAACGAAAAAATTGTCTACTCGTCGCTCATTCACTAAGGTATGCTCGACCCGCTCAAAGGGTCGGCATATCGCTCACGCATCACTTGATGCGATTGTTTTACGCAACAGAGTTGCGATTTTTTAACGCATCAAAGATGCGATTTTTTTTTCGGATTGCAAATCCTGATAATTGATGCAGCTGGATTGCAAATCCAGCTGAACTAGATGAACTAGATGAACTAGAGATGAACTAGCTGAACTAGAGGGCCGTTTTTTATGAAAAATTTCTGCGCATTACGGGAATTTCTTTCAATGAAATTATGGGCAATTACGAGAATTATGGGAATTTCTTTCCTTTTTCCCGCACTGAAGGTGCTTTTTATACCTTGTTAATTCCTTAATAGCGCAACACTGTGTCGGTTCATCTGGAGCCAATGTAGAGGCAGAGCATGCCGAGGACGACGAGGGCGAGGTCGAGGGCCTTGCTCTTCAGGTTATGCTCATGGAAGAAGAGTGCGCCGAAGAGGAAGGAAACGATGACACTTCCCCTCCGCACCATCGACACGATGCTGATCATGGCACCCGGCAAACTGAGTGCATAGAAATAGAGGAAATCGGCCGTAGAGAGGAAGACACTCACACAGATGATGCTCCAATGCCAGTGGAACGGCGTGGTGTGTTTGCGTTGCGGCCACCACAGCAGGAGGAGCATGGCCAGCATCATGAAACACTGGTAGATGTTGTACCAGCTCTGCACGAGCATGCGGTCGAGCCCCACTCCCCCATTCTCGGGCGGTGCCATGAGATACTTGTCATAGAGTCCGCTCACGGCACCGAGGAGCGCCGATAGGACCACGAAGTAAATCCACCGGTCGTGCTTGAAGTCGATACCCTCCTTCTTTCCGCTGCGGCTCAGCATGAAGAAAGAAGCCACGGCCAGCGCCACTCCGAGCCACTGCCAACCGTTGAGTTTCTCGCCGAAGACGAGTAGCGCGCCCACGAGCACCATGACGGGCCGTGTGGCATTGATGGGTCCTACGATGGTGAGGGGCAGGTGCTTGATGCCGAAATAGCCGAAGAGCCATGACGACAGCACTATGACACTCTTGAGCAGGATATAGCGATGCTCATGCCATCCGCCGCGCGCCACGAGGAAGGGCGAGTCCTGGAGCCAGTCGGTGTGGTAGCTGGCCAGGATACAGGGCAGGAAGATGAGCGAGCAGAAGAGCGTGTTGAGGAAGAGCACCGGTATGACGGCATTGGCCTGGAGCGCCTCTTTCTTGAATGAGTCGTAGCAGCCCAGCAGCGCCGCCGAGAGGAAAGCCAGCAGAAGCCACATCATGACAGCGGAGCGTTAGGTGATGGAACGAAAGCCGGTGCGGCATCAACGGCCGGCTGAGCCAAAAGAGAACCCGCATCGGGCAGGACATCAGCGGCAGCCGGCGCATCGAAGGGATAGTGCACATCGACCAGATAGAGCGCATGTCCCGGCATGCTCTCACCCGCCGAAGTACGCTTCTTTTCGGCCACTATCTGCCGGAACTCCTCGACCGAGATACGGCCTCGTCCCACATCGATGAGTGTGCCCACGACGGCCCGCACCATATTGCGCAGGAACCGGTTGGCCGTGATGACGAAGCGCCACTGGTGTGGTGCCACCTGCTGCCACTGCGCCTTTGAGACCTGGCAGAGTGTGGTCTTCACATCGGCGTGGCTCTTGCAGAACGAGGCGAAGTCGGCCGTCTGGAGGAGTATTGCCGCCGCGCGGTTCATCGCGTCGAAGTCGAGCTGATAGTGCAACCTGCACGAGGAGAAAGTGCAGAACGGGTCTTTTGCCGTATGTATATAATAATGGTAGGTGCGCGCCACTGCGCTGAAGCGTGCGTGCATATCAGGCTGCACCGGCTGTATGCGGCTCACCGCAATGTCGTACGGCAGCAGTCGGTTCAGTTTGTAAGCCAGTTGGTCACAGTCGATATCCCTGTCAAGGTCGAAGTGCGCCACCATACAGGAAGCATGCACCCCGGCATCGGTCCGTCCGGCCCCCGTGGTGGGCACAGGCATGCGCAGCAGTGTGGCGAGCGCCTTTTCCAGTTCGGCCTGCACACTGTTGCCGTTGGGTTGCACCTGCCATCCGTGGTAGCGAGCCCCGTTGTAGGCGAACCAGATGAAGTAACGTTGCGGCATGAGAAGCAGAATAATTAAAAAAATCCGGTGCAAAGGTAATGAAAATAATCAGGAAAAAGGAAACTCAGTCCAGAAAGAAAGGCGAGCGCCGGCCTAAAAGACCGGCGGACGCCTGATGGGAAGCCTGCGCAGATGGAGCGCATCGCGCAGGCGCTGCTGCTGATGAAGGGCAGCAATTTCGAGCGAATGTGCCCTTTCGGGCAAGACGGTTCGTGCATAGGCCGCGACGAGGAACGCCGCGAAGAAGGCATAGAGCAGGCCCGACAGCATGGGTGCCAGGCCCGGATCGAAAGCCGGCGGCATGTGCAGGGTGACAGCATACTGGTGGCAGGTGTCGCCCTGACAGGGCCCCACCCTGTAGCGGCTCAGGAGGATATCGGCCTCACGGCAGGCAGCCTCCCAGAACTGCTGCAGGAGCGGCTCATCAGACTCCTCGGGGAAGAGCGGTATCGGTTCGGCAGCATCGGGTTGAGAGGGAGAAGACTGCG
>ONMI01000034.1 GCA_900318915.1 uncultured Prevotellaceae bacterium
TCGTGTGCCGTATAGAGCACCTCCTGATTGAGGTACAACAGGTATACGGCAAATACAAGGAAAGCCAGCACACCCGCCCCAAGCGAGGCGGCAGCTGCTTTGTCTCTTCTACTTATTTCCATACTTCCATAGGCTAGATGTATAATAGGCTGACTCAATGGAAAGAGTCAGCCTATTATGAATTAAACCGGTAAGGAATTACTCCTCATAGTAAACACTCGTGAAGGTAGCAGAACCGTTCGTAATCAGGAGGTTGAGGTCGCGGCCTTCACCGCCGTTGCCCTTGGCACACTCCTTGGCAATCTGCTCGGTGAGCTGAATCTCCCACTTCATACCGGGAGTGAGCGAGATGCCCTCAGCATATACCGTGCTCCACCAACCGTTCTGAATACGGGCCTGGCAGCCGTCGCTGGCATCCTTGACATCGACGACGAGGGTCTTCAGACCGAAGTAGATGTCGTCGGACAGCGTGGGGAAGTTCTGGCCTTCAGAATCGCTGAAACGCAGCGGAGCCGCATCCCAGCCGCCAACGGTGAATTCGCCTTCCCAAATCATATATTTGGTGAGCGGGTCGGTGATGACATCGCATTTCACAGGATATTCAGCAGTAAGCTCAGTACCGTCGGCGCAGACAGCGGTAAGCACCACGGTGTATTCACCCAGCTTCATCTTTTTCTTGGCAAAGTTGCTCACAAACTCCTTGCCGCCGATTTCCCACTTTGCATTGACGGGTGCCGAGGTAGAGCAGGTAATCACGTTGCCGTTCTGGCCATTGTCGGCCTTGTCGACCGTGACAGTAGTCTTCGCCTTAAGTTCATCAACAGTGATGTGACCGCCATTGCTGATATCCTCCTCGACAGGATCGCAGGCTACAAGCGCACAAACTGCAGCGAAAAACAAAAATATCTTTTTCATATTGATTACTAAATTATGATATTAATAAAGAACCTTATATTGTGTCTCAGCATTGGCAGCATCCCAGCCAGGATTCTGCTTCAGTTTGCCATTCTTCACGGTAATCTCAGTCTGAGGTTTAGCCAGGAAGCCATTGGTGTCGATATAACGCTTGGCCCAAGAACAGGTCATGTGTTTCATCGTGCGCTTGTTAGACTTGTCGCCAAGGCAGATAATCTGTTTGCCAGACTGAGCCTGAAGAGCCTTGGGAGCATACGAGTTCTCATTGGGCTTGTTGCCCGTCCAGCGGCGCATGTCGTTGAAACGGAGGCCTTCGAAAGCGAACTCCCAGCGGCGCTCGTCCTGAACGGCCTTCAGCGAGTAGGGTGTCTCAGGAACGCCGGCACGGCGCTGCACCTGGTTCATGTAAGAAGCATCGCCCGTGAGCTCGGTGAGCATCAAGAGCACATCGGAGTAACGCATCAGGTAGAAGTCCTCGAAGTGGTCGCCCTGCATCTTGTTGTCGAGCGAGCTGCTGGAGTAGCCTTCGCACATGGACCACCATGTGTCGTTGTTGGCGGCGCAGGCATCAAGGTTCACCTCGGCGTACTTCTTGACGGAATAGCCCGACTCCTCGCAGTCGTCCTTCTCATAGGTATAGTTCTGCAACTCATTGTCGAGGTCGATCAAAGAAGCCTTCTTGCGGAGGTCGGTGTAATTGTTGGTCCGCTCAGCATCTGTCCAGTCGTCCCAGATGTTGCAGGAGGGAGTGCCCTGGCCCCATCCCTGGTTGAAGGGATAGGTGTTGTCGCGGTTACCATTCTGGTTGGATGCACCGTTACGAAGTCCCCAGAATACAGAGATATAGTTGGAGTACATACGTGCAGTATTATAGGTACCGGTGATGCTCCATGCCGAGGCGTTCATGAACTGGACCTGGAAGAGTTCCTCGGTGTTGCCATTACCCATGCCGGGCTGGTCGAAGCAGTTCTCACGTTTCATGTCCTTGATGAACTCATAGGCGTGGCCCTGGTCATCCTGAGCCTCATCCCAAAGAAGGCTGTTGGAGTACTGCCAGAGTGAGCGGAAGTCCTCACAGAGTTTATAGCCGCCTTTGGAGACGATGTCCTGAAGGCCTTTGACAACATCGGCCTGAGAAAGAGAAGCAGCAGTGCATCCTTCCTGCTCTACAAGGTCAATGGCAGGAGCGCTACCCGAAGCGAGTTCGCCGACATTCTTATAGAAACCGGCCCAGAACATGTAAGCACGGGCGATGAAAGCCTCAGCAACAAACTTGTTGGCGTGGCCGTCGCCATGGCCTCTTTCTGTTCCCATGAGATTTGCACCGGACACGAGGTCAGAGAGTACCTGGGGGAAGATGGCCGTCTCAGCGTCAGCCTGCTCCTCCATCTCCGGAGTGACAACAGTAGAAGTAATCAAAGGCACATCGCCGAACAGCTGGGTGAGCCAGAGGTAATAGATACCGCGCATGAAGTAAGCCTCGCCAAGGAGTTGATTACGCAGCGGTTTCTGGTCATCTCTCCAGGGCACGTTGTCGATAGTCTCAATAGCAGAGGTTGCACGGGCTATACCGCCATAGAGAAGTTTGTAAGGCTCGGCATACTGATTGACACTCATCTCTACAAGATGGTGGAGCGACTTCACCTTGTTGTCCTGCAGACCACCACTGCCGTAGCAGTTGTCTGACATAATCTCCCACCAGTAGAAGATATTCTGGTTGTCAGCGTCGCCACCACCCATAGTATTCATGATACTGTAGATAGCCGACAGTTCAGATTCAACATCCGCGACCTTGCCAGGGAAGACAGCGTCGGTGACCTCTGTTTTTCGCGGTTCAGTGTCCAACATGTCATTACATGCTGTGAACAAAGTTGCTGCCAGAACAGCTAACGTTGAAAATAAATATTTCTTCATAATTGTTTGTCGAATTAGAATTTAATATTTGCACCAACCAAGAAGGTACGAGCAGGAGGATAAAGGCCAAGGTCAACACCGGAAGCCCAATTTACGTCACCACCTGTTGAACCGACTTCAGGGTCGAGACCAGTGTAACCAGTGAAAGTGCAGAGGTTCTGAGCCTGAACATAGAGACGGAGCTGCTGGAACGGGCAGGATTTCCAAAGATGCTTGAAGTCGTAACCGAGTGTGACGGTCTTGATCTTGAAGTAGTCGGCATCCTCCATATAGCGGATAGAGTTCCAGATAGTGTTCTGATGACCGGTTGCAGAAATACGGGGCTGGAAGTTGGAAGTGCCCTCGCCATACCAGCGGTTCAGGATGGTGGTGTCGTAGTTCTGATAAGGAGTGTCACCATAAGAACGGTAAGAACGCATGACCTGCATGCCGAATGCACCGGCACCATTGATAGAGAAGTCTAAGCCTTTCCATGCCAGACCGAGGTTAATACCAAGGTTGAAGTCGGGGTTGGGGTTACCAATCTCATGACGGTCGCAGATGTCATTGCCATTAGCGTCGATAGCCTCGGCGTAGGTGATAAGACCGTCACCGTTCCAGTCGTCCCAGATGCAGTCACCGGGCATTGCGTTGTCGAGGACAGCTTTGCCTGCTGCGCGTGCAGCATCAATCTGCTCCTGGTTCTGCCAGATGCCGCTGTAAGACATGCCGTAGAAGTAACCGATAGGATGGCCTTCCTCAAAACGAGAGATGTATTCAGTACCCTGTGAGAGGATGCCGCCATTACCGTTTACGTGGTGGTTCAAGTTGTTGACTCGAATGACCTCGTTCTTATTGGTGGCAAAGTTGACACCTACATTGTAGCTGAAGTCTTTGCCAATGCGGTCGTTCCAGGTAAGAGCAAGCTCAATACCAGTGTTACGGATGTCACCGCCATTGAAGTAAGGCGACTCTTTACCCTGGTCATACTGAGGATCCTTAACGATAATCAAGTCTTTTGTGGTCTTCTTATACCAGTCGAAGTTCACACCCAGACGGCTGTTGAGGAAACGTGCATCAAAACCGAAGTCAAGCTGCTCGGAAGTCTCCCAAGTAAGATCGGGGTTGGGAACATTCTTCGGGTATGCACCGGAATTAGGAGTTCCTGCCACTGAGGTGGCCAAGTCGGAACCGAACTTGTAACCGCCCACGCTCGACATAATGATAGGAGTAATGTACTGGTATTTTGGCACATTGCAGTTACCGTTCTGTCCCCAGGATGCGCGGATTTTCAGGAAGTCCATCCAGCTGTGGGTATTCTCCATGAATTTCTCGTTGGTGACGACCCAACCGGCAGATACAGAGGGGAACCAACCCCAGCGCTTGCCGTCATTGAAATGGCTTGAACCATCAGCACGTACGGTTACGGTTGCCATATAAGTCTCGTTCCAGTCCCAGCTTACACGGCCGAACCAGGAAGCGAGATAATCTTCGTCGTTAGGATTGCCACCCAGCGTAGCATCAGTAGCATTTTCGAGGATGATGTTGCTGAGCCATGCCGAATCCCAATCTCTTAACGATGCGAGTTGCTGTCCATAAGCGATTTTGTTGCTGCCGTTGAGGTTGGTGCTCCATGCAGTACTCTCGAAGGCCTGACCCACCATGGCAGAAATCTTGTGTCCATTGAGAACGGGGAGGTCATAAGTAAGCGTATTGGAAACAGACCAATTGGAGCTGAGCCAAGTGCTCTGGCTGATGCTATAGCTGTTTACGATAGCGGCACCTTCGGCGTTGGCACGCGGAGTACCGAAGTTACGGTATGCGCCAGAACCCCAAGAATAGTTGAACTGTGAGCGGAATCTCAGACCTTTGATCGGCTGGATGGTAACGAATGCAGTAGCACTGGCATTGATGTTGCGGCTCTCTGCCATTGAGTTGAATCCACCCTTGCTGAGGTTTTCCCATGGGTTGTTGAACATAGCGGGAAGCCAGCCCTTACCATAAGTAAGCTCACCGTCAACGTTCTGCCAGTTGTAGATGTCGCCATTGTCGGCAAACTGGGGCAGAAGCGGTGATGTCTGCATCAGACTGTGGATGTAGCTCCAGTACATGCCGCCCTCAGCCAGGTCGTGGCTCTTGTTATAGCCAATGGAGATGTTCTCACCAATGGTGATGGCATCAAAGTCCTTCACTCTCAAGAGCACATGGTCGCTGTTGAAGCGAATGGTGTGGCGGTCGTAGAATGAAGCCCTGTCGGCACCCATGATACCTTCGTTGCTGGTAAAGGTGTAAGAGCCCATGAACTTTGATTTGTCCGAGCCACCGGTCAGGGTAACAGAATGGTTCTGCTGCACGGCATTGTCGTTGGTGAATACATCCCACCAGTCGGTGCCTTCCCAACCGTTTTTCACCTTATTAAGAATGTCCTCCGGTATGGTTTTGGCCCAATCCATCTTAGCACCTGATGTGTTGAAGCTGTACTCGTCCATGATGGTCATGTACTGCTGGGCGTTGAGAAGCTGTGGGCGCTTGTAAACGTTCGACCAACCAATGGCTCCATTGTAGCTAATCTCAATCTTGCCGGCCTTGCCCTGCTTGGTGGTCACGAGGATTACACCGTTGGCGGCACGGGCACCATAGATGGCAGCAGAAGCAGCGTCTTTCAGCACGTCGATGCTCTCGATATCAGCGGGGTTGATACCGTCGAGGCTTCCCACCACACCGTCGATGACGTACAAGGGAGAAGTGTCGCTGTTGGTACCCTTACCACGGATAACCACATTGTATCCCTTACCGGGCTGAGAGGACGACTGGGTAATCTGCACACCAGGAGAAGAACTCTGCATGGCCTCGAGTGCGTTGGTGGTGTTCAGTTTGGCGATGTCTTCACCTTTTACCTGCACGGTGGCACCGGTCACCAGTTTTTTCTTCATTGTACCATAACCGATGACCACCACGTCGTTGAGCGACGTAGCGTCTTCTTTCAGTACAACCTGAATGTTGCTACGGCCCTGCACACTGACGGTTTCAGTGACATAGCCTACATAAGAGATCAACAGCGTGGCATTGCTGGCTGCCTCCACGCTGAAATTACCATCGAAGTCGGTGATGGCACCTGTCTTGGTGTTTTGCACTTGCACGCTTGCACCAATGATAGGTTCACCCGCTTCATCGATTACCGTTCCTTTTACTATGCTCTGAGCCATCGCTCTCGGTGAGAACAAACAGAGCAGGAACAGAAACGCTAACGGCTTTTGTAGTGTCTTAATATTCCACATGGTCCATTTAGTTAAATTAAAAATTTATAAACAGATTTCGGTTTCTTACGGATGCTGATAGATAGGTTTGTGGGCTGTGCGATGGGATACATACACATTCCGACGCTGCAAAATTAAGTAGTTTTAAGATTTGTTATTACACGATTTGTAACACGGATTTTTTAAAAAGTAACAACTTTTCATAAAGTTGCCTACAAAGGCGGGAAAACACAGGCTTTTATGAATAGTTTTCCTATAAAAATCGGCTCTATTTTTTGATTTATTAAAAATGTTTTTTGATAAAAACAAGACCGTTTTGGGGGAGTCTCTAAGGGGATGACCGACAAAAAATGCCCAGCATAGCAGCCGGGCATTTTAATTATGTTGAAAGAAATGCGACAATTATAGGTCCAGCAGGTGGCGGTAGCTTTCTATCACCTGCAGGGCCACATTGTTGTTCTCAAAGCGGTGCACATATTCTTTGCTCAGGCGGATGCGCTCCTCGCGGCCGGCGGCGCCTTTGGTCACCTGGGCGATGGCATGGGCCATGCCCTCCGCATCGTCGGGGTCGACGTACAGGCTGTGCGGTCCGCCCGCTTCCTCGAGGCACGACCCTGTGCAGGCCACAACGGGCAGGCTGCTCTGTATGGCCTCGATGATGGGTATGCCGAAGCCCTCGTAGCGTGAGGGATAGACAAAGGCCTCGGCCAGGTGGTAGAGGGCGGGCAGTTCGTCATTGGGCACGTTGTGGAGCAGGTGGACCCGCTCCTGCAGGCCCATTTGGGCCACCGCCCTCTTTATCTCCTCCGCATATTTCGTGGGCCGTCCCACAATCACCAGGTGCAGGTCGGCGGGCAGCAGCGGAAGCGCCTTGACGGCCAGCAGCACATTCTTCCGGCGCTCTATGGTGCCCACATTGAGGATATAGCGGGCGGGCAGGCTATACTGGGTCTTCACCTGCCGGTCGAACTCGCTGTCGACCTCTGTTTGGAACGACTTGCCGCAGCTTTGGTAGATAACGTCGATTTTGTCAGGGTCGACCCCTCCCAGTTGCACGATGTCGCGTTTGGTGCACTCGCTGATGGCGATGATGCGGTCGGCCTCGCGGCAGGTGCGGCGGAACTTGCGGGCGTAGAGCAGTGCGTCTATCCATTTATAGTATTCGGGATGTCGCATGAAGATGAGGTCGTGGATGGTCACGATGGAGCGGATGCCGCTCTTGCGGATGCCGGATGGCAACTCGCCGGAAAGTCCGTGGAAAAGGTCTACGCCGTCTCTTTTCAGGTCGCCGACGATGCCCCGCTGTCGCCACAGGTCTTTGGTGATGCGGAGGGTGGCGTTTCGGGGATAGACGAAGCGTATCCGCTCGCTGTTGATGACCTGTCGACGCAGGTCGTCGCGTCCACTGTCGGGCGCATACAGGCGGAAGTCGCAGCCTGTGTGGTCGGCCTCGGCCAGTGCGTTGATCAGTGTGCGGCCGTAGCTGCCCAGTCCGGTGGTGTTGGAGACGATGCGCTTGGCGTCGAATCCTATGATGAGCGGGGTGTCCATAGAGGTGTTTCTATAACTCGAGTTTGAAATCAATGTCGTCTTTATGCTTGCGCATGTATTTCGTCCAGAAGCGTTTGCGGTGGAGCAGGATGAGGCGCTCGCACTCTGCGGCATCCATGTGTCTTTCCTCGGCATAGGTCTTGGCCAGCTGGCAGAACATCCGTTTGGGTCCCCACAGTCGGGCGAAGTTGGCGCATCCCTTGTCGATATCCACCACCCCGAAATACATCCGGTTGGTGTCTACCAGAGAGAAGTGGTAGGTGCCGCCGCTCTTCTCCCAGAGTACATTGCCTGGCGAATAGTCCAGGTGCAGCATGCCGCAGTTGTGCATCTGTGCGGTGAAGCGTGCCAGGGCTTCGACCAGGGCCTCATAGGTGCCCTCCGGGGCATTGCCCAGTTCGTAGAGGCGGTGGGTATAAGGGCACTGCAGACTGATAAAATAGGTGAGGCCCAGTTGGCCGTCCTCGCGTTCTTCGATATAGGCCACGGGGTCGGGTGTATCAATGCCCTGTCCCAGCAGGGCGAAAGCATGGAAGAAGGCCCTAATGCCCTTGGGTTGCCTGATGCCCAACGAGTAGACATAATTGTTGGGGAAACGGGGCTTGTGAAAGCGTTTCACGTTGAGGCGTGTGCCGTCGGGGGCGGTGGTCACCTTGAGTACGTTGCGGCTGTCGCGCAGCACCTCGCCGATGCTGTCGAACTGTTGCGGAATGCGTTCTATCGCCTCCCGCCAGGCCTCGTATTTGGGATTGATGATGAGTCGCAGCATAGGTCAGGATGCTTTTTCGGTGTCTCTCGGCATGACTTTTCCGTTCACCACGACGAACCGGCGGTCGAACTCCTCATGGGTGCGTTTCCACCGCTTGTGGGTCCACAGGTAGAAGCGTGGGTCGCGGCGTACGGTCTGCTCCAGCCGTTGGAAGAAAATACGTGTCACCTCGTTTTCGGGCAGAGATGCCGGGTCTTTTGTTATCAGTTCGAAGTTTACGATATAATGTCCGCGTGCGGGCCGCTGCATGTCGACGTAGAACACGGCGTCGTTCATGCGGCGCATGATTCTCTCACCTCCGGTGAAGACGGGTGTGTCGTGTCCCAGGAAGTTGAGCCACAGGTGTATGTTCTGCCATTTGGGCGATTGGTCGGAAATATAGCCTGCAAGCCACATGAGGTTTTCCCTTCGCCAGCCCACAAGGCGCCGCAGGATTTCCTTTTTGGAGACGGCGGTGCCGCCCAGGCTCTGCCGGATGTCCAGGAAGAGCCGGTCGGCCATGTCGCTGGCGAGCGGATGATAGATGAGGGCGGGCACGGCATCGGTGTGCCGCTGAAAGGCCAGTCCGATGGGAGTCAGATACTCCCAGTTGCAGTAATGTCCCAGGATGGCGGCACAGGTCTGTCCCTGGTCGAAGCATTCCTCCATCTGTTCCACTCCCCTGTATTCCACATGCTGCAGAAACTCTTCTTTGGAAATGGAGAGCAGTTTGAGCGTTTCCACGATGTAGTCGCACAGGAAGTGGAAAAATGCCCTCTCTATCTTTCTCAGTTCCTCCTTTCCTTTTTCGGGAAAGGAACTGGCCAGGTTTTGCCTCACCGTCTTCTTGCGGTAGCCGACGAGGTGGTAGACCACCAGGTAGACCGCGTCGGAGAGAGCGTAGAGCACTCGGAAGGGCAGCAGTGATACTGCGTAGCAGAGCGCGTGTACTATCTTGTATGCGATGTTCATGAAGCCTGCATGTCGTGAAGTTTTCTGTAGTAGCCGTTCTGGGCCAGGAGTTCCTCGTGTGTGCCCCGCTCCACGATGCGTCCGTCGTGGAGCACGCATATCTCGTCTGCGTTTTTGATAGTGGAGAGGCGGTGGGCGATGGCCACCGTGGTGCGTGTCTTCATGAGGTGCTCCAGGGCATCCTGCACCAGTCGCTCGCTCTCGGTGTCGAGGGCCGAGGTGGCCTCGTCGAGGATAAGGATGGGCGGGTTTTTCAGGATGGCGCGTGCTATGCTCACCCGTTGGCGCTGTCCGCCGGAGAGGCGTCCGCCGCGGTCGCCCACCTTGGTGTCGTAGCCCTGCTCGGTGGCCATGATGAAGTCGTGGGCATTGGCGATACGTGCTGCCTGCTGCACCTCCTCGAGCGATGCGTTGGTCACACCGAAGGAGATGTTGTTGAAGAACGTGTCGTTGAAGAGAATCGACTCCTGGTTCACGTTGCCGATGAGCGAGCGCAGGTCGTGCAGCCCCAGGTCCTTCACGTTGACGCCGTCGATGAGCACCTCGCCCTCCTGTGCGTCGTAGTAGCGAGGGATGAGGTCGACCATGGTCGACTTGCCGCTTCCGCTCTGGCCCACGAGTGCCACGGTTTGTCCTTTGCGTATGGTGAGATTGATGTCGCGCAGCACCCATTGCTCGCCGTAGCGGAACGACACATGTCTGAACTCGATGCTCTCCTTGAATCCGTCGATGCGGACCGGCTGTTCTGGGTCTTTTATCTCCACCTCGGAGAGCAGTATCTTGTCGACGCGCTCCATGGAGGCCAGCCCCTTGGGAATGTTGTATCCGGCCTTGGAGAACTCCTTGAGGGGGTTGATGATGCTGTAGAGCATCACCATGTAGTAGATGAAGATGGGGCCGGAGAGCGTGTGGTTGTTGAGCACGAGCACGCCGCCGAACCACAGCACGATGACAATCATGACCGTGCCCAGAAACTCGCTCATGGGATGCGCCATCGACTGGCGTATGTTCACGCGCATGATATCGTTGCGGTAGGCCGAGTTGATGTTGTCGAAGCGCTGGTTCATCTTTCCCTCGGCGCAGAAGGCCTTGATGATGCGCAGTCCGCCCAGGGTCTCCTCCACCTGGCTCATGGTGTCGCTCCACAGTGCTTGCGCCTTGATCGACTTGCGTTTCAGTTTTCTGCCCACGAATCCCATGAACCATCCCATGACCGGCACGATGAGCAGGGTGAAGAGAGTGAGCTGCCAGGAGATGAAGAGGAGCATGGCGAAATAGCCGATGATGAGGATAGGGTTTTTGAAGAGCATGTCGAGGCTCGACATGATGGAGTTTTCTATCTCCTGCACATCGCCGCTCATGCGTGCTATGATGTCGCCCTTGCGCTCTTCGGAGAAGAAGCCCAGCGACTGTGAGGTGATTTTCCGGTAGAGCTGGTTGCGTATGTCGCGCACCACACCGGTGCGTATGGGGATGATGGTGGCCGAGGAGAGGAAGTAGGCTCCCGTCTTGAGCATGGTCATGAAAGCCAGGAAGAGTCCTATGAGCAGCAGGGTGGTGGTGGGGCCTATGTCGGCTATCATGCCGTTCACGTAGTAATTCATGTTGTTCATCAGCACATCCTGTGCGTGGCTCCAGTCCCAGGGCATGAGGGTGGTGGCCGCATCGGCGTCGCCCGTCTTGAAGATAATCTGCAGGATGGGTATGAGTGCGGCGAACGAGAAGATGTTGAGCACCACGGAGAGGATGTTGAAGAACACGGAGAGAGCGAGGTACCGCTTGTAGGGCGGCACGAAGCGTCGGAGCACTTGTAGGAATTCTCTCATATTCGGCTTTTTAGGGTCTTGGGGTGCTTAGTCTACGGCCTCGCCCAGCAGGGTGGCGCTGGTAGAGCTGGTTATCTTCACGTTTACGGTCTCGCCGATGTGGTGCTGTCCTTTGTCGAACACCACGGCCTTGTTCTGCTCGTTGCGTCCCATGAGCTGCTCTCTTGAGCGCTTGCTGTAGCCCTCCACGAGCACGGGGAAGGTCTTGCCCACATCGCGCAGGTTGGCCACGGCCGACAGTTCGGTCT
Source organism: uncultured Prevotellaceae bacterium (assembly GCA_900318915.1). Classification (GTDB taxonomy): domain Bacteria; phylum Bacteroidota; class Bacteroidia; order Bacteroidales; family Bacteroidaceae; genus Prevotella. The sequence goes on from ONMI01000034.1 coordinate 11,411, forward strand.
GCAGGTGGATGAGTTCGTTGAGCCGTGCTATCTTCGTCTCTTCGGGCACATCGTCGGGCAGGTGTTTCGAGGCGTAGGTGCCCGGCCGCTCGCTGTACTTGAACATGAAGGCCGAGTCGTAGCCCACCTCGCGCATCAGTGAGAGCGAGAGCTGGTGGTCTTCCTCCGTCTCGCTGTGGTAGCCCACGAAGATGTCGGTGGAGAGTCCGCAGTCGGGTATGATGCGTCGTATGGCCTCCACGCGGTCCAGGTACCACTCGCGTGTGTATTTGCGGTTCATGAGCTTCAGAATGCGGTTGCTGCCGCTCTGCACGGGCAGGTGGATGTGGCGGCAGATGTTGGGCACCTCGGCTATCACATGGAGTGTGTCGTCGCTCATGTCCTTGGGGTGCGAGGTGGTGAAGCGCACCCGCATCTGTGGCACTGTCTCGGCCACCATTCTGAGCAGTTGTGGGAATCCGATGGTCTCTCCCCCGCGCTCGAAGCGGTAGGAGTTGACGTTCTGTCCCAGGAGGGTCACCTCTTTGAATCCTTTCTGCTGCAGGTCGCTCACCTCGCGCAGTATGCTCTCCACGTCGCGTGAGCGCTCTCGTCCGCGTGTGTAGGGCACGATGCAGTAGTGGCAGAAGTTGTTGCAGCCGCGCATGATGCTTACGAATCCGCTAAGCCGTGCGGTGGTGATGCGCCGCGGCACGATATTGCGGTAGGTCTCGGTAGTGGAGAGTTCGGTGTTGACGGCCTTGAGGCCCAGTTCGGCCTGTGCCATGAGTTCGGGCAGGCTGAGGTAGGCGTCGGGTCCGGCCACCAGGTCGGCATGGTGCTCATCCACGAGTCCCTGTCCCACGCGTTCGGCCATGCAGCCCAGCACGCCCAGGATGCGTTTCCTGCCGCGCTTGTTTTCGGCGTGCAGGGTGTCGAGGCGTCGTGTTATTTTGTTCTCTGCATTCTCGCGCACGGAGCAGGTGTTCAGGAACACGGCATCGGCCTCGTCGGCATTGTCGCAGGGCTCGTAGCCGGCCATCTGCATCACGGCGGCTACCACCTCGCTGTCGGCCACGTTCATCTGGCAGCCGTAAGTCTCAATATACAGTTTTTTCATCTCGGCTGCAAAGTTACGAAAAGTCGAGTGGAGAACAAAATGAACACGTTCATTTTTTCTCCCGGAACGAAGTAACTTGGGCGAAAGCCAAAGTTACGAAAAAACGAGTGCAACAAGAAGAAAAAGTCATTTTTCTTCTTGTTGCCGAGTGCTGAGAAACTTCGATTTTTAAAGGTTTCTCACACCATTCTTCTGCTCAGGCGGAAGAAGAGGGCATAGACGGCCAGTCCGCTCAGCAGTCCGGCCAGGGCATCCACGGCATAGTGGGCCTTGATGTAGACGGTGGAGAAGAAGAGGAGCACGGCGAAAGGGATGAGCGTGTAGAAGAGCGGCTTGCAGCGGCTGTGCCATGCCAGCAGGAGCAGGGTGAGGCAGATGCTCACGTGGCTGCTGGGAAAGGCCGCCGTGGGACGCTCGCCCGACTGGTGTGCGGTCTCCACGAGATGGTAGAAGAATCCGTCCTTCCACCCGGGGCAGGGCAGACACTCCTGGTGCGTGAGGAAATAGTCGTGCAGGTTGGGGAAGACGCCCGCTGCAATCTGCTCCTCGCCTACGGCGCAGTAGTAATATTGCGGCCCTGTTACCGGCACGAGCACAAAAATGACATAATGCACAAAGAAGGCCCCCATGAGAATCACCATCATGCGTTCGAACTCCTGCTTTCTGTACAGGGCGTAGAATACGGCCACTACCACCATCATAGGATAGTAGCAGCTGTAGCCCAGGCACATCAGTTCGCTGAAGAAGGTGCTGCCGAAGTGCTGCGAGAAGAGCAGGGCCGGCTGGCAGCCGAAGAGGCTCTGTTCGAGCGAGGCGAACACATGGTCCAGGTTGGGCAGGGCCCGGTTCAGCTCGTAGGTGTCGGGATACCACCAGCTGAGCAGTGCCATCTGCACGGTCGCCCTGATGAGGATCATGGCGCGGCAGGGCAGCATGCGGTATACGCCCCATAGGGCGAGCGTGATGGCCAGGATGCGCATCCTGCCCCATATCATGGGCTGCGCATTGGGTATGCGGCTGTAGAGCAGCAGCACCATGGCCAGTGTGGCCACGAGATACAGGATCATGATACCCTCGAAGGTGAGCAGTCCTTTTCGGGGCTCCTTTTCCAGGCCGAACCACGCATGCAGGAGGGTCTCGTTCTTGTTTTTGCGTTGGTTTTTCTTTTTCCTTTTCTGTTTTTCCTTCATTGTCTACAGCCAGTGGTTAGCCTTGTACCATTCGATGGTTTTTCTCACGCCCTCGGCCAGTTGCACCTCAGGGTGATAGTCCAGTTCTTTGATGGCGGGTGTGATGTCGCAGCGCCAGTTGCGCTGGCTCAGGATGTGATATTTGTCGTTGTTCAGCGCGCTTATCTTGCCGGTCCATCTTCCGATGTACTCTCCGCAGGTGGTGATGATGTGCAGCAGCCACAGCGGGGCTTTCAGTCGCAGCATCCAGGGGTGTCCGAGCTCGCGGCGCAGCAGGTCGCTGAAGTCGGCCGAGTTGTACACCTCGCCGTCGCTGAGGAAGTATTTTCTGCCCGGCTTGCCCTTTTGGAGAGCGAGAAACACCGCCTGCACCACATCCGATACATAGACGAAGGTGATGTCCTGTTTCTTGTAGCCCACGGCGAAGTCGACATGCTGTTTGATGCTCTTGGCCATCATGAAGTAGTCGCGTTCGCGCGGTCCGTACACGCCGGTGGGCCTGAGTGTGACTACAGGCAGTTGGGGTGTCACGCTGTCGAGAAACTGCTCCGCTTTCACCTTGCTGTCGCCGTAGGCCGTATTGGGCTGCGGTGTGTCGGTTTCCAGTATCTCCGTGTAGGGCTGTTGTTCACGGATGGGTCCGAAGATGCTCAGCGAACTGAGATAGACCATTTTTTTCAGCGGCATCTGCAGTTGGAGCAGTGCCTCGGCCAGATGGCGTGTGCCTTCGGTGTTCACCCGGTAGAAGTCGTCCTTATGGATGCATTTGGTCACCCCGGCGGCGTGTACCACATAGTCGAAGCGGTGGTTCTTGAGCTGCTCGGTGAGCTGTGAGGAGTCCTGCAGGTCGAGATAGATGAAACGGATGCGCGGGTCGGTAAGAAAAGCCTTGGAGCTGCTTTTCCTCATGGCGGCCCATACCTCCATGCCCTGCCGCAGTGCCTCCTCCACGATGAAGCTGCCGATGAATCCGCTGGCGCCTGTCACTAAGATTTTGTCCATGAAATGCTATGGTCGGTGGAGGAGGTTATTGCTTGAATGGCTCGCAGGTGAATCTGCCTTTCTCGTCGACTACATAAGTCACTTTTTCCTGTGGCACACTGATGCTGATGCGGAAGGCGTGGTCGGTGGCCTCCATATTGATTTTGCTGCCAGAGGGGAGTGAGCCCAACTCTTTGCTGGTGAGTTGGAACCCGTTGGTCGAGCGGATGAAAGCGCCGTTTTTGGATCGGTGCTCCATCTGAGCGTAGAACATGGCCCACAGCAGGCGGTAGGCATCCATCTGGTAAGGATATTGGAAGGATTCATCTTTGGTGCCCGCTTTCTTGTCGGAGAGGAGGACGAAGCCCCATCGGTCGGGATTGTGGATATCGATTTTTCCTGTTGGAGCCCAAACCCAGTTTTCCTCGGGTCCGCCCTTCTTGAGCCATTGCACCCGCGAGAAGTTCATTCTCCACACTTTGCCCGCCTTGAGCGGGTTGTCGAAGTTCACGGTCACAGCCTTGTGGGGGATGGCCATCTCCACGGTCCAGGAGCGGTCTTTGTCGGCGGGGTTGTTGAGCGTTCCGTCGTGCGACACGGCCAGTTGCAGTCCCGGGCAGTCCCACTGTATCAGGAAGTTGCCGCTGGAGCGGTAGGGCCGGTCGAGCATGAGGTCGAACACCACACCTCGGGCGTTGTTTTCGATTTCGAAGTAGTTTTGTCCGTCGCCGTCGGGGTCGAGAAACACCTCAAAGTCGTTGTCGTGATAGATGATGGTGTCGCGCTGTGTAAGTTTGGCTACGATATTGGGCTCTTCGAGCACGGCGGCAATGTACAGGCAGTCGTCGTCCCAGAGCATGCGTGCCCGGGTGGTGAATTTGGGGGTGGGGAATCCCTCGCCGCTGATATCAGCGAAGGGAGCCGTTTCGGCAGCCTTTCCCCACACCTCCTCATCGAGCTGTCCGTCGATGGTCATCTGTTGCGTTGTGCGTTGGCAGATGTAATAGGGTGGCAGTGTGAGTCGCTGTGCGAATCGTTCGGTTATGCTCTGCTGGGCCGATGTGGGCAAGAGAGCCGTGAGTGCTGTTGCTAAGGTGAGTATCGTTTTTTTCATAAGAAAAAAATATTTCCGGTTTTGTCAGGGTGTGATGTTATGCAGGAGCTCGTCCAGATTTTTGGCGGTTCCGCTTTTGCCCGTGATTTTCGTATACAGCCGTTTCCGCAGCATACTGTTGGCCGATGGGGTCTGGCAGCATATCTTGCAGATGTCGTTTGCCTTGTATCCGAGCCAGAGCATCATGCAGTTAACATATTCAGCTTGGCTGATGTTGCCGTTGTTGCGTATAATATCGCCGAAAGCAGGAAATTCTCTGTCGAACACCTCTTCCATGTCGTCGTAGAGCGTTTCGGGCAGCATGTTCTCCTTGTTCCATTCCTCAATTTCTTGAGGGCCGTTGCGGAGCAGGTCATTCAAGTATTTGAAAATTTTGTCGTCAATGATAGCCTCTCTAATCTGTTTTAACTCGTCTTCCTTGCTCCTCCTCAATACTTGCATTTGGTTCAGGAGCAAGTCTATGGTGTCTTTTTTCTCTTCTTTCAGCTGTTTGATGAGCGTATTTTTTTCGTTTATATCCTCTTTGAGGCATCTGATGTTCTGCTCGGATGTTTGTAAATCGGCTGCATAGTGTGTGTTTATTTCATGTTGTCTGTCGATTTCGGCTTTTAATTGTCGGTGTTTCCTTTCCACCCGGTGTTTGATGGCTGGAACTATCAGACATAGAGCGCATACGGCGAGCAGTCCACCCAAGAGAAGCATCCTGTTTTGCATCCGCATTTTGTAGGCCTCATGTTCCATTTGCCGGCTCTTCAGCTGATGCTGAGAATAGTCGAAAAGACTTTGCATGAGTTGCAGTTGGTCAGTGTTGGCCCGTGCATGCAGCGAGTCATTGAAGGCCTCGCTCAAGACAGCATATTTGGCGGTGGAGTCGGCTGTCCCTCTCCTCTTGAACAGTTCGCGCAGTCCGGTATAGCCGGCATGCAGTCCGGATAGGTCGGTGGCGCGTTTTATCTCCTTCCTGAAGCAGGCCTCGGCGGAGTCGGCACGTCCTGTTTCCAGATAGTAGAAGCCTTTGTCGTGGTAGTAGAGTTCATGTCCGGGTGCCACTTCATGCTGCGAGTTGAACCGGCCTGATTCGCCCTCGTAGACAGCGAGTGCGTAAGCAGCCTCTTTATAGTTGCCCAATTGCAGTTGGGCATGAATGGACATGCCCAGCACCTGTGCCGCCTCTGCCTTTTTGCCGTAGCGGCTGAAGAGCTCGTACCCTTTCTTGCTGTAGAATATCACAGAGTCGGGCATGTTCATTCTGTCGTATACCCACGAAAGCTGTTGCATCTCATAGGTGGCGGCCAGTGTGTCACCATAAAGGATGGTATAGTGATATGCTTTTTGGAGCGCCTCTTTTTGTTGGGTGGGCATCAGGTGCAGGTAGAAGAGCTCCGCCATCTGTGAGTAGACCCTGCTCAAGGTCCATATATCACAGTCGGTTGCTGTTGTGTCGGCACTTTCTATGGCTTGGTGAAAAGCTTGCAGCTGGTTCTGCGGTTTTCTCAAGTCCCGATACACACACCCCAGCAAGTAATGGGCCGCCATGCGCTCGTTGGGTGTTCCGTGGCGGTCGTAGTAGCCGGTCACCTCGAGTGCCGCGCTGTCGCTTTTGAAGGGAACGTAGCATTTGTTTTGTGCCGTGAGTCTCATCAGCTGCCAGCGCATGCGCTCCTTCTTTCCCATGCTGCCATCCAGCCGTCCTATCGAGTCGAGCATGCGCAGGGCCTCCTCCGGGCGGCTGCCGAGCAGCGTCTCGGCCTCTTCAAGGGCCTTGGCGTGGCGCACGGACTCCGTGCAGGCCGCAAAGGCCAAGAATAGGAGCAGGAGTGGGAGGATTCTCTTCATGTTGTTTTTATCGTGAAACTAGACTGCAAAAATAATGGATTCCGACCGAATAACCAAACTTTCCCGCCGATTAGCACTTTTCTCCCCGCAAAGTATACGGTGCGTCAGACAGGAAAAGCCCCGGCGGTGCAGCCTTTGCCGCCCGCCGGGACCGTGGGATATGTCGTGTAGAAGTTGTAGGGCCTTACCTCACGAGATATTTCTTTCCACCGCGGATGTAGATGCCCTTCGGCAGTCCCGACACATCCCGGCCATTCAACCTCACTCCCTGAAGGGTGTATATATCCTCTCCGAAACCACCGTCCTTAGCTGCACTCTCTATTCCGAGCTCGGCTCCCAAGGGTTCGGTGTACTCATAGACAAGCTCACCGTTTCGGGTGAAATTCATCAGTCTGTGTTCTGTCCTTAAGTTGATGAAATCCAAGAAGATAAAAACTTTCCTCACGTATCCGATTGTGCTTATGAGCAGTGGCTCTCCGTTCTCCACAACGCAGTCGTACTCGTTTCCGTTTAGCAGCTTCACTTTTCCTGTTTCCTGTATGGTATAGGTTTCATATTCCCAGGGTCTGCGATTCCATCTTATGAATGGAATGACATTTCCCGGTTCCAGAGCATTGAAATCGTAGGCCAATTGCTCCAGGGAGTCACATGCGGTGAACTGGTCACCATAATAGTAAACCTTTCCTCCCTCTTCCCTGATGCCGAAGGAGGCTGCGTATTCATAGTGCCATGGTTCAATACCATCCCATGTTATGACATCCTCGCTCTCGCCCATTCTCATCTCGACGTCAACTTTCTTGTAGGTTTTTCCGTTTGCGGTCATCTCTCCGTTGACGGTGTTCCTAAAATAGGAATATCCCGTCAGACAGTCACTTTTGTTTCCCGCATAGACGCCGTACGTCTCCTCCTCCCACACGGTTCCCTGGGGGAAGCACTCCTCCGGTTGTTCCTGGGCCATGGCCGGCATAGCCCGCAGCCCCATCACCATAGCCAGGCATGCGACTTTCCAAATGTAAAATGTTTTCATGTCTCTCTCTTTATTGAATTGTTTTTTAATGGCAGATGACTACTTTTTCCGTGGCCGACCCGGTGTCATCCATCCCGTGTACGGCATAGATTCCAGATTCCCAACCCGCCGTGCTGACAGTGTATGTGGCGGATTTAACGTTCTCAACCCTCTTGACTTCTCCTGTCTGGGTGTTGACTATCTTGAGACGCCATTCGGTGTTGGCAATTGCCCCTCCGGATTCCTCATCAGAGATGCCGTCAGCATCTTGACAGGTCCTGTACAGAGTGACTGAAAGAGTTCTATTTGAGGTTCGCCCCACATGCAGGCCCAAAAGTGCTGGCTGATGGAAAGGTGAACTGTTGAGGTTTACAGTTTGAAGAAATGGTATATAGTTGTGCCTAAGAATTGTCACCTTGCACACGCCGGACATGCCGGCGAACGATGCGCTTGACACGTTCTCCGCGACTTGTATGGTACCATCGGAATTGACGGCCACTATTCGGCAACTGTCAACGGTTGATGTGACATTTATGGTACCGCTGCTTGAGAAACTCACAGCAGGAATAATCACACTTGAGTGAAAAGGAATCAAGAAGGAATGCGGGGTGTCGGTGAAAATCCGCATTTCAGGGTCACCCATGGCGTTCATGGAGCACTGAAGGCTGGTATAATTATTACCCATCTGGCAATCGTCCGCCATGACACGCTTGACTTGTGCAGCGACCCCTCCGAAACTGTATGGGGCGTCATACGGATGCCCTCTGAACAGGTTTTCGAAGAATCCGGCATTGTATCTGAAGCTGAAGTCAAATTCGGTACTGGACTCAATTTTGTTTCTCGAGTTCCCGAAATAAGCAGCAGCCCCCCCGTCCGGATTCAGCAGCAGGCTAGTGGCCAGGCAGTCCGTATGGTCGAAGGCGTTGGTGAAGCCGGCATTGCTTACGAAGACAGAGGGGAACGTGTTGCCCTGGGTCTGCGCCTCTTGGGTGCTGTACCTGAATCCCAGGTTTCCATCAATCAGCCATCTGTCATCTTCCCCATCCGCACAGACATGAATCAGGTTGTATCCTCTGTTTATTTCAGACTCCAGCGAGCCGTTTCCCTGCCAGCCGCTGCCGGCGGGAAGGTTTGAGCCGGTGTCGTACAGATAGTATGCCGGACCACTCCAGTGGGGCTGTATGTGTCCTGTGTAGATGGAATCGTTGTATTCCTGAGGGTCTATGCCATCATAGGGCATATAGGCTCCTGTCATGAGCATCCGCCCCGCCGCCTCTATGTCAGTCACATCACGCTCATAGCGCAGCACCTTTTCCGTGAAGTTCATTATGTCCTCGGCGTTGCGTGCCGGAACCCTTGACACATAAACTTCTGGGCTGTAGTCAATGTTGGGATCCTGGAGCCAGTAGTTGAGGCCACAGTTCGGAATCCAGTTGTAGCTGCCCCTGAAACATGCGTAAAAAAGGTCGGCTGGTGTAAGGCGGCTGTTCTCGCCGAATGCGAAGAAATACCTTGTCGGTACGATGGAAACATCTCCACCGAGCAACACGAACCTTGTTCCGTGGTTCACCATGCAGTCCTCAATGAACATCTTTATTCTCAATGGATTGTCCATGGTCATCCCTTCGATGACGCTTTGTGGATATTGCAGATATATCTCCTCAAGCGTGGCCACCCTTGTATGCAGACCTTTCCGGTTTTTCCATTCCATCAGATTCTGAAAACAGTCGGTGAGGCTGTCTCTTGTGATGATGAGGTAGTCAACCGGGTCTTCATTCACCACGTTCGCCTCCCGCAGTGGATAGAGGTCCCCGAAATCATCAGGGTTGGCCAGGGTGCTGCGGAAATCCATAATCTCATCTGGCAGGCTTTCATGTGCCGTCCCTCCTTCAGCCTTTTCCATCTCCGGAAAGGTGATGGCCAGTCTTGGTATGAAATTTAGGTCTTTTGTCTCCGGGTCTTGAACAAACGGAGAGACGGCAAGGCATCTGTATCTGTACTCACGATAGTGCATGATGCCTCGGTCGGTGACGGGAGAAGTAATCGCAGACATTGGTGCTTCTGGCAATCCGAGTGCCTTTTCAACATTCTCGCACCATCCTGCCTTGCCGATGGACACCTCCTTTCGAATCAGCACCTTCTCGTATTCTACGGAGAAGTCCTCTTTCTCGGTTCCTGGCGGAATCAGAAACCTCAGGGTGTGTATGGGCGTTGCGGCCCTGTCCGTGTGTGCCCATCCTTCTTTTGATGTCTCAATAGAGACGGCCTCCATTTCAGCCATAATATTAAAGTCTTCCAATGAGAACTTGTACTCAAAGGTTCTCTGAGCGGATGTGTGGGCAGCAAACAGGTATGACAGGAGGAAAAGGCTAAGAAGCCTCTGTCTTAAATGTCCAATGGTATCTTTAGATTTAATAATGTTCATTTGTTTTCGATTTCAATTCAAATTTGTAAAGACGAGGCAATAACTGTGAGAGAGTCGAAGAATTCCATGTATTAAAGTCTTTCTGCAAGAAAGTGCCTTCCGTTTTAATAGAACTATTGATGGTTCAGAGATTCTTATGAAATATTTTTTAAGTTCACTCCAGTTCAATGACAGCCGAGAAATAATATCCCACCTCCACGATTCTCAGCTCATACTGTCCCGAGAGCGCGTCCGGCAGGTTGATGTTGTTTGCGGTGTAGGGGAAGAAGGGCACCTCGAACACCACGTCGTCGCCTTCGAGCAGCTGTACGGTGCAGTCGGGGTGGTCGTAGAGTGTGACGTTGGGGCTGTAGGCTGGAAGTCGTGGCTTGTTGGGGCCTCTATGCGTACCGAAATCGTCAATGTAGGCGTGAAGCTGGAACTGCAGTGTTATGGCTTGTGCCGCCATGGAAACAGGGCAAAGGCTGAAGAGAAAGGTCATGATGGAGACCGTGGCAAATCGGAGGGCGTAAGCAGTAATCATTTCTGTGTCTATTTGGGTTGTTTTTAAAGGTTTGTCGGCAGCCGGTGCGGCAGGTCAAAAAGTGCCGGAAAAGCGTTTCTGTGCCCCAAAGATATAAAAAATGGATGTAAAATCCAAGCATGTGAAAAACTAATATCGAGTTGTGAAATGAAAAAAAAGTTAAAATTGTGAAAAAATCGGCACAGTGACTCCGAAGTTTGTGAAATTTCGGGCAAGCCTCATGGGAAGGCATGTTCAGCGCATGAGTGATGGTGGCTAAAAAGAGCGGATAAGCCCCGACGGTGCGGCCTTTGCCGCCCGCCGGGGATTTGGAGTTTTCCTTTTTTTGAGGTGTCTTGAAAGGTACAGGTCCTCACCTCACGAGGTATTTTAGGTCTACCTCCAAATGGCTCTTACTGATAGCCCTTTGAAGGTCTGGTCACCTACTCCATACCAACAGGTGTTGTCCTTCATCTCCATGGAATAGGCGAATTTATAGCCTTGGCGTTTTGTCCAGTAGGTTTCTGTCCAGTATGCGCCTCTTTCACCCACCTCCACATGCTTGTCTGCGAAATAGTATCCCGCAGCCGGCAGGAAAATAGAGTTTCCGTTGTTCCCTGTGAGCAATAGCCCCTCTACCCCATTGCGTGTGGTAAAGTCTCTCCTGCATTCTAATAAGACCTCCTTCATCTCATTGATATCTGGCATTTTCCAGTTTCCTCCCCATTTCTGCCGTGCCACGTCGTATTCCGTACCGCCTATAGACTGGCCCATGACGTCGGACCATCCTGTCTCCAGGTTGTAATAGGCATAGTTGTCCGGGCTGTAATATTCCAATTCCTCTGTCATTGCCCAGGGGTAGTGCCCTCCGAAATCTTCAGGTGATGAAGCACCGATATTGCAGCTGGCCCACAATGTCCCGCTGGGGAGCCCGAGGTCAACGGCATGCGGATGCATGATTGTATCATTCTCAAAACAGACGCTGACGACAGCGGATACGGGAATGGCTGTGACGCCGTCTCCCGCGTACACCAGCTGTATTGGTCCAGACTCGCTCTCGGCGAAGAGGATGCTGTCCACTTCAGACCTGGCGAATGAAGTGAACTGCCCGTCGTTCCTGTATACGGATATGATGTCAGATATATCTTGGGCATTCGTTGTCAGTGAGGCGACGGCCAGCACGATGGTCGCCGTAATTTTTTGGATGCTTTTCATGGTTTTGTGTATTTTATGCTGTTTCCGTTGACGGTAATGATGTAAATTCCCTTGGGCAGTCCGGCCAGCGAGATCCATGCACCTCTCTCTGTCGTTGAGGTCTCTGCTTCAACCTTCATGCCCGAGACAGTGTGGACAGAGGGGGCCTCCGTATTGCCCGCACAGCTGACGAAAATTCTGTCTCCTTGTCTGAGAACGGGAACGTTCTGCTCTTCCCTGATTCCGGTTCCCTTGCCCTTGTAGCTCATCCTCCTTATTTCTGAAGACGGAAACTCCATCCGGGAACCGTCGCATACTACCACGACGGTTTCACTGTCAAAGACTATTTTGGGGTGAGCTCCGAGGCTGCATTCTGTTGTTGTGCCGTCAGTATGCCAGAGTATTACTGTTACATCATCCTGGGCGTATGTGGAATTATTCGATATGAATAGCAGCAGAAGCAGTATCCATCCAATCATGTGCTTTTTCATCTCCATAATTTGTTGCTTGCGTATTCTATTAATGTGATTTTTTTCATCTGCTCTGTCACTGAGGGCAACTGAAGCGTTGGTATTGAATTCAGCGCCTGGTTCATACTGGTATAACTCATATCTCCTTGTGACAATCCAACTATATAGTTGGCAAGTAGGTGGAGGGTTGGAAATTCAGCAGTAAGTAAAGATAAAAATGAGTAGCCGTCAGTATAGTTGTGGAGTATATATGAAATTTTTTCACACATGGAAATTTGCTCCAGATCATAGCCTATAGCATGGAAATACCCATAGCTTAAACCAAACATTTGCTCAATTTGATTGTCGACCATTCGAACGATCAACGGGAAATTCATGGCAAAGAGGCTGTCACCATAAGGATCATTCTCAAGTATTTCAGAAATGATGAGGTTATGGTAATAGCCGATGCTGTCATTAAAAGTATATGAATTTCCATTTAATGGTGAGGCGGGAACGTTGTTCGTCAAAGATTGAGATTCCGGATTGATAAGCTGTTGGTCTTGAAGGGTGCCAGGAAGAGGACTGGTAGACATGGAGTCTTGTATAAGGGGTGTTATCAGCGAAAGAATGACAGCATTGCTCAAATCTTTGTATCCTGTTTGACCGCTACCACAGCAGCACCCTCCTACTGCATCATCAATTATTATGATATCATGAAAAGTCAGGTTTGGAGTTGACGGGTTGATTCCCATGACGTCCAGAAAGTTTGTCATGGCATTTTCTGTAAGAGAAACGTTCTCTTCTTGTTCAGAAAGATACTCATTGTCTGTTTCATTCATGCATGCCGCAATGGTAATGCAGACAGCAATAGTTACAAATAGATTTTTTTTCATGTTTTGAGATTAATATGGTTGATAAAGTTTGGTTTTCTTTACAGGTTTGTCGGCAGCCGATGCTACCGGTCAAAAAGTGCCGTAAAAGCGTTTCTGTGCCCCAAAGATATAAAAAATGGATGTAAAATCCAAGCATGTGAAAAACTAATATCGAGTTGTGAAATGAAAAAAAAGTTAAAATTACAGATTCGGAATCCAAAAAATCTTGTGAAAAAATCGGCTCAAAGGCTCCGAAGCTTGTGAAATTTCGGGCAAGCCTAAAAGGTAAGCTTGTTCAGTGCTAAGGTGATGGAGGCTAAAGTGAAAGGAAAATCCCCGGCGGTGCGGCAAAAACCGCATCGCCGGGGATTTGGAGTTTTCCTTTTTTGAGGTGACTTGAAAGCCCCAAGGCCTTATCTCACGAGTTATTTCTTTCCTCCGCGTATGTGTGCGTGAAATGACAGAATTATTACCTCTCCAACCCTTCTGTTAAGAACCTCCTGAGATGCAGATGGGTTATGCCATTGTCATCAGACTTGGTAACCAATGGTGTCATGGAGATGACATATTTGGGATAGTTGTCCTTGATGGCACGGAGGTTGCCGAACTCACGCTCATATGTATTATCGTCGACTATAATATAAGACGCCTGCACATATATCCTTTCTCCTTTCGGCTTTGTGCAGACAAAATCAATCTCGCCTGCATGAAGTTGTCCGACCTTCACCTCATACCCCAGGCGTATAAGATGATTGTAGATGATATTCTCTATCACCTTCTCAATGTCTCTCTCGCGTGAACCACCTACAAGAGCATTACGAATGCCGTTGTCCTCAAAATAGAATTTATCGTTGCTCTCAAAAATCTTTCTTCCGTGTATGTCATACCGACTCACTTTATGAATCATGTATGATTCGCAAAGATATTTGGCATAATTGATAATAGCAGTGGAGGTAATGTTTCCCCCCTGCGACCGCATATACTTTGCAATGCTGTTGGCCGAAATTATTTTCCCTGCATTGTCGGCAAGGAAATGCACAAGGTTTTCCAGAAAAGGCACATTGCGGATATTGTTCCGCCGGATGACATCCTTCAGCAGGACGGCGTTATAGACATCTGTCTGGTACTCCCTTGCATCCTGTTCGTCGAGTCCGATCTTTTTCAAGCCAGGCAATCCGCCAAACTGGATGTACTTGGCCAACGTATCATCACTGTCGGGCAACTCGTGAAACTCCATGAATTCCCTGTAGCTTAATGCCTGGACAAAGATTTCTTTGTAGCGGCCACCTATCTTGTTGGCCAAATCGCCACTGAGCATGTTGGAGTTTGAGCCCGTTACGACGATTTCAATATCGGGCTCCTCATAGTAACTGCGAATGCTGTTCTCAAAGCCTTCTATATCCTGAACTTCATCTATCAAGATGTAGTTGGTCTTTGTTTTGTCTCGCCGTTCATCAATATAGGCATTCAAGTCGCGGTCAGTCTTGATGTTGCCAAACTCATGTTTTTCTTTGTCAATGAAGATAATGTTTGCGTGAACATCTTCTGCCACTTTATCCCTAAAGAGGCGCAGGGTGTAACTCTTCCCAACCCTTCGCTGGCCGACGATGATAATGATGGTGTCCTTACCAAGATACTTCGCAATCTTGTCAAGATAACGATGCCTAACTATTGCCTTCATTCCTTTTGTAGATGAAATTTGCCGCAAAGATAACGATTTTATCTTTTATAAAAGACAAAAGTTTTGTTTTTTTATACTTTGTCTTTTATAATTCTCCTTTTATTCACCAGTATTACATGTGATGTGCCCTAAAAATATGATAAAAATCGATTACAAGGCCTTATATTTGAAATCCCAAATAGTTGTCTTATGATAGTGGAAAAAGCGAACAAATGCTTATTTTTGCAGTGAAAAAGAAAAATACGATGAAAATAGGTGTTTTTTGTTCTGCCAACAGCAGTATAGACCAAGATTTTTTTACCTTGACCGATGAATTGGGCCGCTGGATGGGCCGGGAGGGCCACACGCTGGTGTATGGCGGCTGCAACATGGGACTGATGGAATGTGTGGCCAAAGCGGTGCATGAGACGGGCGGCACGGTGATAGGCGTGATACCCCGCCTGCTGGAGCAGGGCGGCCGGCTCTCGCAGTATATCGACGTGCAGATACCGTGCGACAATCTGAGCGACCGCAAGGACCTGATGCTGGCCCAGGCCGATGCCTTTGTGGTGTTGCCCGGCGGTATAGGCACACTCGATGAACTCTTCACGCTGGCAGCCTCGGCCACCCTGGGCTACCACGGCAAACCGCTTGTGGTGTACGATATGAAAGGCTTCTGGCAGCCATTGTTGCGGCTGCTCGAGACACTCGAGGCGCAAGGCCTGGTAAGAGGCCGCTTTGCCAACTATATCAAGACCGCCCGCACCCATGACGAGGTGGTGCGGCTTCTGGAGCAAATGTAAAAACGAGGAAAGACTAATCCAATCTGAAAAGGTCATCCATCACAACCTCACTCTGTGCTATGCCTGAATGGATTCCACGTAGTACGCCATAGGTGGTTACCATCGTCGTTACTAGACTTTTGGATGTCTTGGTGTCTGCTTTGAATATTGCCATCCTATTGCGTAGTTTTTCTTCGTAGTCCTTGGTGATAGTATATGGCCCTCCTGAGAACTTCATCTCGCAGAGGTTGATGATTCTATCTGCACGGTCAATTACCAGGTCTATCTGCGCTCCTTTGTCTGTACTGTTGCCAAGTTTCCTCCAGTTACTTGTTGTTGTGGATATTCCGCTGATGCCCAGCTTTTGCTTGATTTGTTCGAGGTGTATCATACAGATAGTCTCAAAGCTAAATCCTTGCCACGATACCACCGAATGAGAGTGCATGTTATTCGTCCACCAGTGTTCGTCCTTCGTGTTTTTATTGTGTAAGAACTTGAAATAGAATAGTGTGTATGGGTCATTGATTCTGTACAGGGTGTTGCGGACAGACGAGTTGAAGCGTGAATAGGTATCTATGAAATCGCAACGTTTAAGGTTTTCCATAATTTTTGTCAGACTTCCTCCAGACATCTTGGTTTTTTCCATTATTTCAGAACGGAGTAGACCTTCCCGACTCCCTGCGAGGGCATTAACTACACATATATATTTATCTGCCTGATTGAATAATGCGTTGAACAACTCATCAAACTCCTCACGCATCGGAGCGTTCTTGGCGAAGAAAAGTCTGTCGATATTCTGAGCGAGACTTTGCTCTGGGTTCAGCAGGTTCATGTAATAAGGCACCCCCCCCATAGCCATATGGCACTGAAGAATTGTGTATCTGTCCCACATGCACCCATTGTCATGCAGATATTTTTCACACTCACCCAAACGGAATGGCCGTAGGTATATCTGCTCTGTGATGCGGTTATGCAGGCCACCCTGGTTCTTAACAAGTTTGTTGACCATCCAAGAAGTTGCCGAACCGCAAGCAATAAACATGATGTCGTCTCGCTGCGCTGCCCATGCGTTCCAAAAATACTCCAGTGCTTCCACAAAAGAACTTTTCGGAGTATCTATCCAAGGCATCTCATCGAAAAAAATCACCTTGCGTTTGTTTCTTGGTTTGCGTTCTATCAAAGTGCGCAGTTCGTTGAATGCCTCTTCCCAATTGTTGAGGGCTGGTGCATATGGAGAGTCACTGAACAACTTCAGTTGCATGGCGAATCGTGCGAGTTGTTTTTCTTGCTTCTGTCTCCTGGCTCCAACAAATGAAAAAGTAAACCTATCGGCAAAAACATTGTTCACCAAAAAGGTTTTGCCAATACGGCGACGGCCATATACGATTACCAACTCCGACTTCCCTGAACGGTATTTCCGTTCTAAAGTCTCAATCTCATGAGTTCGTGCAATGATTCTGCTCATATTCCTATTTCATTTATCTGCGGCGAAGATACCAAAAAAGTTCGATGTGGGCAAATTTAGGTAAATTTATTTTGCCCATAACTATAGAAAATCTTGAGTTGTGGGTAAAAGTGGAGCAATGGTCTGCAAATTGCACCCATGACGAGGTGGTGCGGCTTCTGGAGCAAATGTGAAGCAGAAGAGGCTACCGCCTGCCGCCCATGAGCAGGTAGGTGATAAAGGGCAGATGCTTACGCATCAGTTTGTAGAGCACCAGTCCCACCACTACGAGGATGATAACGGTGAGCAGGTAGTAGACGATGGCCAGCACATCGTTGTAAGGCTTGAGCAGCCCGCTCTGGAAGAGCGGCATGAGCAGTCCGAGCAGCAGTGAGTGGTAGGCGAAGATGAAGAAGCTGGCATTGCTCAGCGTCATGTTCACATACCAGGTGCCGGAGCGCACCATATTGGTGGTGAGCGACATGCCGAACACCAGGCCAATGACATACTCCACACGATAGAGGAAGTCGGAGGCCCAGAACTGCTCGAGCACGATGAGCAGCACAAGGCAGATGGCCGCCGGTATCATGTAGGGCATCATGGCCACGATAAATTCCTTCTTCTTGATGCTGTAGTAGGCGCCGAAACCGAAGAAGAGCCAGCAGTCGGGGTTGAGCCCCACGATGTCGGGCCAGTAGTTGAAGGCGAAGATGATGGCCAGAAAAAGGAGCCATCTCACGATAGGCCGTTTGCCACCCAACTTGATGAAGGCGTTGACCAGGAGGTAGACAAGGGGTGAGAAGAGCATCACAATCATCAGGTCGCGTATGAACCAAAACTGAATGGCCACGGGCGCCTTGATGCTTCCGTCGCCATTGATGGCGCCTATGTTCCAGAAAGCCATGAGCCAGTCGGTGAACGCCATGTCGCCCGCTGCCTTGTGTATCACGGGGCGGTTGGCGAGGAAGAGGCCCGCCACGAGCACAATGATGAGATAGAGCAGGTTCCACAGCATGTAAGGCACGAAGAGCGACTGGAACCGCCTGATGAGCTTCTTGATGTAGAGATTGATGGAGAAGGCGCCCGACTTGAAGAAGAGATAGCCCGCAATGAAGAAGAAGAAAGGATTGGCGATGGGGGCTATGCGCTGGGATATGACGTCGATGACACCGCTGGCCACAGCCAAGTTGGCCCACTCATCGCTGATGGTTCGGTAGTTGCAGTGACTGAACAGAACCATCACGATGAGCGGGAACCGGATGAATGCGATAACCTTTGACTGAAGGTCGGTGGGTTTCATCGGCACACAATAATGATTTTTACCTGTCGGCTATCAGCCGCTCGGCCACAGCGCGGCCCAGTGCCTCGCACTGCTCGCGCACGGTGGGGTTGACGGCCTGTTTCATCTCCACGGGAGTGCCCACGGCCTCGAAGTGCAGGTGGTTCTCGTTCCACTGCTGTATCTTCTCGGCGGCCTTGCTGGCCCAGCTGTAGCTGCCGAACCAGGCAATGAGGCGGTTTTTCATGTCCTTGCCGCTGATTTCGGAGAGCAGCACGTCCATCTCGTGGTAGAGCCCCGTGTTGTAGGTGGGAGCGCCCACGATGAGCGCCTTGTAGCGGAACAGGTCGCGCAGGATGTAGGAGTGGTGGGTTTTCGACACGTTGTACATCACGATATTCTTGATGCCGGCGCTGCTGGCCGCCTTGGCTATAATCTCGGCCATGCGCTCGGTGTTGCCGTACATGGTGCCGTAGCATATCACGATGCCCTCCTCGGCCTCGTAGCGGCTCAGGCGGTCGTAGATGCCGATGACCTTCTGCACATGCTCGTGCCACACGGGTCCGTGGGTGGAGCAGAGATAGTCGAGCTGCACGCCGGCCAGCTTCTTGAGCGCATTCTGCACGGGCGTGCCGTATTTGCCCACGATGTTGCTGTAGTAGCGCACCATCTCGAGCCAGAAGGTGTCGCAGTTGATGTCGGCGTCGATGATGCCGCCGTTGAGGGCGCCGAAGCAGCCGAACGCGTCGCCCGAGAAGAGCACGTGGCTGGTGGTGTCGAGTGTCACCATCGTCTCAGGCCAGTGCACCATGGGGGTGAGCACAAACTGCAGGGTGTGGGCGCCCAGCTGGAGCGTGTCGTTGTTCTTCACCTCCACCAGATTGTCGGCGATGCCGTAGAAGCCCTCGGCCATGCCGAACGTCTTCTTGTTGCCCACAATCTTGATTTCGGGATAGTATTTGCGTATCAGGGCGATGGACCCGCTGTGGTCGGGCTCCATGTGGTTCACCACGAGATAGTCGATGGGGCGGTCGCCTATCACCTCGTGTATATTCTCAAGATATTGGATAAAGAAGTCCACCTCCACGGTGTCGATGAGGCAGATTTTCTCGTCGACGATGAGATAGGAGTTGTACGACACTCCGTTGGGCAGCGGCCACAGGCCCTCGAAGAGCTCCTTGTTGCGGTCGTTGACGCCTACATAGTAGATTTGGTTGGTTATTTCAGGCATGATGTATATGTTAGTGATTTGATGTTTACCAGTCGTAGGCCGACTCCTGTTCCTCGGCCTGTTTCTTCATCTGCTCGCCAAACTCCACCGAGATGCTGTTGTTGATGCTTTGGCAACAGTTGGCCGAGAAGAGCTGTGCGCAGTGTATAATCTTGTCCCAGATGCGGGCGGGCAGTCCGCGCTCGAGCGCCTCGCGCGTGATGCCGTAGCACATCAGTCCGTAGATGAATCCGGCGTTGAAGTTGTCGCCGGCTCCGATGGTGCTCACGGTGTCGGTCTCGATGATGGGGTAGCTCTTCTTGATGCCGCGTGTGGCCCTCAGCTCCACCGGTTTGCGCCCCTGGGTATAGATGAAGTTCTTGCAGTAGAAGGAGATCTCGGCGTTGTACACCTTGTCGGGGTCCTCCTTGTTGTACAGCACGCGGAAGTCCTCGTCGCTGCCCCTCACAAAGTCGGCATATTCCAGGTTCTCCAGCAGGTTGGGCGTGATTTTCATCACATCGTTCTTGTGCGAGGCCCTGAAGTTGACGTCATAGTAGAGGATGGCGCCTTTGCTGCGGGCATGCTCCAGGAAGCCGAGCACCTGCGGACGGATGGCGGGGTTCACTGCATAGAAGGAGCCGTACATCACGATGTCGTCTTCGTTGATTTCGGGGTAGGCATAGTCGAGCCGGTCGTTCAGGTGGTCCTTGTAGAAGAGATATTCTGCCTCGTTCTCGCTGTTGAGGAAAGCGAGCGAGATGGGCGACTTGCTGTCGGGATACACGTTCACGTTGTCGGCGTTCACATGGTTGTCTTTGAGAAACTGTATGATGTTCCGGCCCACCCTGTCGTTGCCGGCCTCGCTGATGAACGAAGCGTTGACGCCCGCCCTGCCGAGCGATATGATGCCGTTGAACACCGAGCCGCCCGGCACTGCGCCGATGGGCTGCTCGTTTTTGAAAATGATGTCGAGTACGGTCTCGCCTATACCTATAACTTTTCGCATGGAAACCTCCTGTTGATGTTTGCTGTAAATAATCGTTTGCAAATTTAGATAAAAATCCCGAATAATGGCAGCAAAGCAAGAATAATTTGTAACTTTGCCCACCGAAATGGGATACAACACACACACCCTCTCGTGCGGACTGCGCGTCATACACCTGCCGTCGCAGTCGGCTGTCTGTGTCTGCGGCTACGGCATCAATGCCGGTTCGCGCGACGAATTGCCCGGCGAGGAAGGCCTGGCCCACTTTTGCGAGCACGTCACCTTCAAGGGCACCCGCCGCCGACGTGCCTGGCATGTGCTCAACTGCCTGGAGCGTGTGGGCGGCGAGCTCAACGCCTTCACGGGCAAGGAAGACACCGTCTATTACGCCATGCTGCTGCGCGAGCACCTGCCGCGCGCCATCGACCTGCTCACCGACATCGTGTTCCACAGTGAGTATCCGCAGCGGGAGATAGACAAGGAGGTGGCCGTGATATGCGATGAGATAGAGAGCTACAACGACTCGCCCGCCGAGCTGATATACGACGACTTTGAGAACCTTGTGTTCAAGGGCCACCCCCTTGGGCACCATATTCTGGGCAACGCAGAGCAGTTGCGCACCTATACTACGGCCGATGCACAGCGTTTCACCCGCCGTCACTACCGTCCCGAGAATGCCGTGTTCTTCGTGTCGGGCGGACAGAACTTCGGCCGCATCGTGCGCCTGCTGGAGAAAGCCCTGGCCGACTATCCCGTCGCCGCCCCCCTTATTCCCGACCTGGATGCCGTGCCCCTCGGCCAGGAAGAGCCCGCCCCGCAGCTGCAGGAGGTGCACCGCGCCACCCACCAGGCCCATGTGCTGGTGGGCTGCCGTGCCTACGATGTGCGCCACCGGCTGCGCATGCCCCTCTATCTGCTCAACAACCTGCTGGGCGGTCCGGGCATGAACACCCGCCTCAACCTGTCGCTGCGCGAGCGCCGTGGGCTGGTCTATACTGTGGAGAGCTCCATGGTGAACTATTCCGACACCGGACTGTGGTCGGTCTATTTCGGCTGCGACAGCCATGATGTGAACCGCTGCCTGCGCCTCGTGAGAGGCGAGCTCGACCGCCTGATGCGCCATCCGCTCACCCCGCGCCAACTGGCCGACGCCAAGCGCCAGCTCAAGGGGCAGATAGGTCTGGCCTGCGACAACAGAGAGTCGTTTGCCCTGAGTTTCGGCAAGAGTTTCCTGCACTACGGCTGGGAGCGCGACATCGAGGCCCTGTACCGCACCATCGACGGCATCAGCACCGAGGCTCTGCATCTGGTGGCCTCTGACCTCTTCGCCCCGGAGCGGCTCACCACCCTCATCTACCGATAAGCAGGGGAATGTCATGATATACATTTGACTTTTTGTTAAGATGCTGTTTTATAGTGAGATAGCATTGTCGTAATGGTGTTTCCGGCATTTACAAATGTGCTGTGGGTATTGTTTTTCTCATAAATAGCCATTATCTTTGCATTGACAACCATTCAATCAACTCTCTGTTTGAAGGCGCCGAAAACAGACCTAAAGCAATACCATTATGAAAAAGCTATTACTCACAGTCAGCATCCTGCTCTCTCCGGGCATGTTCGCGGTGGCACAAGAGGGCCAGCCGTCTCTCCAGTCCATCTACCAGCAGTTTGCCTTCACTTTGTATGATAAGGTGATGGAAGAGAGTGTCGACAACAATATCTTCTCACCCCTCTCGGCCCAGATAGCCCTCTCCATGGCGCAGAACGGCGCCGCCGGCAATACCCTCGCACAGATGCAGGAGGCACTCGGCACCACCGGCTACACTACTGAGCAGGTGAACGACTACAACAAGAATCTTACGGCTGAAATCACCTATCGGCCTCCCTTCGATTACGATGCAGCCAGTAAGGAAGACCGTGATGCCTACGACACCTCCAATCCCAAGTGCGAATTGTCCAACGGACTATGGAGCCAATATGGATTCCCGCTGTACGACAGCTACCGGCTGCTGCTCGAGGACCAATACCAGGCTGCCACCGGCGAGGTCGACTTTGGCTCGCAGGAGGGGATAAACGAGATAAACCAGTGGGTGGACGAGAAGACCCACCACCTGATACCCTCTATCCTGGACAGTCCCAATCCCTTCATTACCATGCTGCTTGCCAATGCCCTCTACTTTAAAGGCTCATGGACCTATGCCTTTGACGAGATGGGCACCACCAAGAACGACTTCCGCTTGACTGACGGCAGCAGCATCGAGGTAGACATGATGAATCAGCGTGAAGTGTTTTCAACCGCCACCACCGACCAGTTTCGCACAGTAACCTTGCCTTATGGCACGGGCTCCTTCTCTATGACCATCTTCCTGCCCTTTACCGACGAGCTGCCCGCCCTGACCTGTGATGCCTGGCTCGCCGCCATGAACACCTCTTCACCCAAATATGTGGCACTGCACCTGCCGAAGTTTGAGATAGAAGGATCGCATTCGCTCAATGATGCCCTGCAGGCGTTGGGCATGACAGAGGCTTTCGCTGGCAATGCAGATTTCAGCCTGATGAGTTCTGTTGCACTTTCCCTTGACCGAATTATGCAGTGTGCCAAGATTATCGTCGACGAAGAGGGCACCGAAGCTGCTGCCGTCACCTTTATGGACTGGAGCTCGGGTACGGGTGAAGACCCCGATGTGCAGGTGGATTTCATGGTAGACCATCCTTTCTATTTCACCATTGAGCACCAACCCACCAAGACCCTTCTCTTCATGGGCCGTATGTGCCAGAGCAAGGGACTGGCCGCCTCGCCCGACGCCATCGCCGCTCCTACTGCCACACCGCGAACCTCCACCCCTGGCCTCTACGACCTGAGCGGACGACGGCTGCCCGCAGCTCCGCAGCGGGGTATCTATATACAGGACGGAAAGAAACGGGCCGCCCACTGAACAAGAAGCCGTAACCTGCCGTAAGATGAAGCGAAGTGCCCAAGCATTTGCCGTAGCCCTGCTCCTGTCTGTCGCATTTTTTTCCACAACCTGTGGTGGACAGGCAGGAGAGGGCGGGGCCGACTCCACCGCCATGGTGGAGCGGCTGTATGGCGAGAGCAGAGCGCTCTATGCAGCCCATCAGGAAGACAGCGCGCTGGCGGTGCTGCTGCGTGCGGCCGACTACGCCGGGAAAGGTACTGCCGACACCCTGCGCTACCGCCTGTATGGCGCTCTTGCCCAGGCCTATGAACGGAAAAACCTCTTCTCCATGCAGGAGACCTATTTGCGCCGCCAGTTGGCCACGGCCGAGGCTTTGCATGATGCGGCAAAGACGGCCTCCAGCCATTTCGCCCTGGGGGTGTCGCTCTATGCGCAGGGCCACGACCGGCAGGCCCTGCAGTATCTGGCCAAGGCATACGATGCAGCACCGGCCGACTCGGCCCACTTCCGTGCCCGATGCCAGCTGATGCGCGGCCAGGTGTTTCTGCAGACCGAGGACAACGACTCGGTGGCAGCTGCCCTGCGGCAAGCCCGTAGCGAATATGCCGGCATCGACCGCCAGGAACTCTACCACCTCACAGAGGTCTATCTCCTGTCGAACACCGGCCACGACACGGAAGCGGCTACCCTGATACGCCAGCACCTGACCACCGACAGCCTGTATGCCCGTGTGGAGCAACTGAGTCTGCTGGTAGACATAGAGGAGCGGCAGGGCCGTCTGCGGCAAGCCCTTGACGACGCCCGCCTGCTGCTGGCACTGACTGACAGCGTGGCGGCCAGAGAAGCCTCTGAGTCGATGGCCAGGATACACCAGTTGCAGCATGAAGAGCAGATGCAGCTGGCCGCTGCCCGCCAGGAGACGCTGAAAGCCAAAGCCCGCGCCAGGATGTGGGGGCTGCTGGCCCTGCTCCTCGCTGTGGTGGCTGCTGCCCTGGCCGCCGTGGTCCTGCTGCGCCGCCGCGTGGCTGTGGCCCGCCAGGCCGAACTGGAGGCCCTCCGGCTGGCTGAGGATGCCCAGCGGAGCGAGGCGGAGACCCGTGCCCTCAACGAAGACCTCCAGCGGCGCTACTATGAGCATCTCTACGCCATCCTGCTGCCCATTCTGAATGCCAAACGCAGCAGCAGCGGCCATATAGACCTGAACGAGAAGTCGTGGCAACTGATAGAAGAGAACACCGACCTGGTGCTGCCGCGGTTCACCCGCCAGTTGCGCCGCAACCATGCCTCGCTCACCGACGAGGACGTCAGGTTCTGCTGCCTTGTGGCCATGCGCGTGCCCAATCCTGTGATGGCCAACATCTACGGCATAGCCCCCTCGTCGGTGGCGGTGCGCAAGCAGCGCATGAAAAAGAAACTCGATGAGTGTGTGGTCAACGAGACGTTGGAAACCTATTTGTCAAAATACAGCCTATGAAACACCTGCCGCTCCTGATACTGATAGTACTCGTCAGTGCCGTCCTGCCCTTGCAAGCCCAAGAGGTGTGGAAAGAAGGCACACAGTGGACTGTGTCCTATATCACCGGCGAGACTTACACCTACACCCTTGAGGCACCGGAGGAGATAGACGGCGTGACGTATCTGCCCCTGACGTGGGACTTCCATACCCTGGGCTATGTGCGGGCGGAAAGAGGCGATACACTAGTCTATGCGCGCATCGCCACGGCCAACGGTCCGTCGGACGAGTTCCTCCTCTACGATTTCGGCACATTTGAGCCCGGCACCCAGATACAATATAGTGTGACCGACAGTATGGGCCTTGAAATCAACTTGTGTTCGGAAATCATCGATGCGGCTGGCCTCAGCTATTACCCTGACGTGATAACCGAAGGCGACCTGCTGCCCTGCTACGACGGCATCCTGTTCAAGGTGGGATGCCTGGGCGGACCTTTTGAGTTGGTGGAAGAGTGTATCGATTTAGGAGAATGGAACACAGGCAATGATAAGCCCAAGCGCAAGAACATCAGTCACACGGTGCTGCGGCTCAATGGACGGAATGTGCAGATTGATTGCTCGGGCATCATGACACCCACCCTTCCGTCGGCTGCCGCCCATGGTCTTTACGACCTGAGCGGGCGGCGGCTGCCCGTCGTTCCGCAGCGGGGCCTCTATATTCAGGACGGGCAGAAACGGGCAGCCGTTCGCAGAGAGCCGTAGGACGCACCGCTATCTCACGTCGTGGCAGCGGGCAGTGTAGAACTGCTTGAAGTCGCTCCACTTATAGTAAGGATACTGGCTGGTGGGCACGGGCAGCCGGGCCTCCTCGCCATTGAGCAGGCACTTCACGAGAATGTCGTGGGTGCCTTTTTTGCCGCGGTAGAACACCAGCTGCAGGTTCGATGCCTTGCACGTCTCCCAACTCTGGTAGCAGTTTTTCACCTCGTAGGGGTCGGTGGGGTCAAGGTCGGCCCCGTTGATGCCCATGAGCACGGTGAGCGGTCCCAGACAGCTGTCGTGGCCGAAACGCAGGTCGGCCACCCGGTCGCTGCGGCCCTCCACCACGTCTTCGGCTTTCTTGAGGATGTCCTGCAGAATGGGTATCATCTCATACTTGCCGGAGAACACCCAGGAGTAGGAGCCCAGGTTGTCGCCTTCCCACTGGCGGGCCACCTCCTCGTCGGTGAGGATGTTGCCCATCATGCCCTCGTGGCCGATGTTGGGCAGGGAAGTGTAGAGGTTGATGAGATTGGAGCCGATGTGGTGGGCATCGCCCGGCAGACTGTCGGTGCTGGTGAAGACCCGCTTCAGGATGATGTCGCGCAGCGGGTAGTAGTTCTTAAACTGGTCGCGGTTGGCCTCGTAGCGCGGTTTGGCCTTGGGGTAGTGGTGCTTCACGGGGTTCTGCCCGTCGGTGGGCACCACGCCGTCGAGGGTGAAGCGCGACGACTGCTCCCTGATCTCTATCTTCGGGTTGCACTGCACCAGTTCCTGGCAGAAGGCCGACATACTGATCACGCAGCGCCCCGAGAGCGATGCGATGGCCAGCACATTGCCTCCCTTCTTGAACACCTCGGGGAAGTTGTCGTACATATTGCGGGCGATGAACTGATGCTGCTCCCATCCCAGTTGGGTGAGTTCGGTCACACCCGTCATGAGCTCCTCTTTCGCCTCCATGAACCGGCGGTAGAACGCCTCGCCCTCGGTGGTGAGCTGGCCGCGCTCATGGGCGGTGCTGAGCAGCGTGTCGAGCTCGTTGTAGAGGCTGTGGCTCCAGTAGTAGCGTGAGCCGTGGCGGGCATAATGGCTGATGTAGAACGGCTTGTAGCCCTTGGGCGCCTTGGTGAGCGGGTGGGTCACCATGGGGTAGGGGTAGTCGGTGCCGAAAGCTTTCTTCGGGTCGGCTTTCAGTTGGCCGAGCGGGTCGGTGCCCTGTGCGCCTGCAGTGAGTGCGGTGAGGGCGAGTAGGAGGGAAAGTATCAGTTGCTTCATAGTGGTAATATTTGTTCTGGATGACAAAGATAAGGAAAAAATTTGTTCGCCGAAAAAAATAATGCTGTAGCTTTGTAAAATGGCAGAATGGCGGCTGTTTTTCACCGTTTCGGTGACAGAGCGGCAAGAAAGGCGTCGCACATGCATATTTATGCCGGAAAATCACTACCTTTGCAATTTGAACCCCCATAAAAATGCGATTGTAAAAATATCATCACACAATGAAGAAAAGACTCCTTTCCCTGGCCGCAGCCTTCCTGTTGGGTATAGGCCTGCTGAGAGCCATCCCCGCCCATCCCGGCAAGGTGACTGTGACCCAGCCCGACGGCACCACCGTGACCCTCCAGCTGCATGGCGATGAATACCTGCACTATACTACCACGGCCGACGGCTACACTGTGATGAAAGACAGCCGCGGCTTCTATGTATATGCCCGCCAGGAGAGCGGACGTCTTGCCGCCAGCCAACTGGTGGCCCACGACGAGGGGCAGCGCACGACAGCCGAGAAGGCTTTTCTGGCCAGCGCGCCGAAGCACCTGATGCCCGAGATGACCCCGGCGGCTGTGCAGACCCGTAAAGCCGTGCGTGCCCGCGGCGAGGAGATACTGGCCGCGCGCCGCGCCGGCGAGTACGACTACAGCCAGTTTCGCGGCCTCCTGATACTGGTGGAGTTCAACGACCGCTCCTTCTCGCGCAGCGACTATGCCGAGATTATGGACCACATGGTGAACGATGTGAACTACACCGGCTACATGCGGGAAAACGGCGGCAAGGAAACCTACTACGGCAGTGTGCACGACTACTTCAGCGACAGCTCCAACGGCAAGTTCCAGCCACAGTTTGATATCGTGGGCCCCGTGACGGTGAACTACAGCCAGTATGACCCCAAAGGCACGGAGAATGCCATCAGCATCCTGGTCGACGCCATCAATGCTGCCGACGAGGAGGTCGATTTCAGCCAGTATGACGGCGACGGCGACGGTGTGGTAGACCTGGTCTACTTTATCATGGCCGGCAACGGCGCCAACTACGGCGGCAACGACCAGCGCCTCTTCTGGCCCCACCGGTCGGTGATTTACGACCCCAACACCTATAGCTATATCCTGAAAGACAATGTCTATCTTGGCGACTATGCCAGTTCGGTGGAGCTGCAGGGCTTCACCGCCTATCCCAGTTCGGTGAAGATAGACGGCATAGGCACCATCTGCCATGAGTTCAGCCATGTGCTCGGACTCCCCGACTTCTACGACACCAACTATGCCCAGCAGGGACAGAGCGCCGACCCCGGTGAGTGGTCGCTCATGTCGGGCGGCAGTTATCTGAACGACAGCAAGAACCCCGTGTCGTATTCACTCTATGAGAAATGGTCCGTGGGCTTTATCGGCGACGACGAGGTGCAGCTCATAGACACTGTGGGCAGCTTCAGCCTGGAGAATGTGGCCACCTCGCACGCCGGCTACCGCATCAACACGCCCCGGCAGGACGAGTTTTTCATGCTGGAGAACCGGCAGCGCACCGGGTGGGATGCCTATCTGCCCGGCCACGGCATGCTGGTGTTCAGGGTGGATGAGAGCAACCAGTATGCCTGGTGGAGAAACACCGTGAATGCCGATGCCTCGCACAACTACTACGAGCTGGTGCGGGCCGGAGGCGCCAACAGCCAGAATGCCGGCACCGACCCTTATCCCGGGCGCAACGGTGTGACCACGCTCGACAACACTACCGAGCCCGGCAACCTGCTCACCTGGGCCGGCGACCCCTGCCACTACGGACTCGCCAACATCAAGGAACAGGGCGGCGTGGTGACCTTTGAGGTGGTGGACGTGAATGTGCTCACCGCCCTCAATATGGCAGAGACCCTCTCCGTGCCGCAAGGCCTCGCCATTGCCGTGCCTTTGGAGACCGTTCCCGCCTATGCGCCCTATGAGCTGACTTGGACCACCAGCGATCCCGCTGTGGCCACGGTCGATGAGAAAGGGCGTGTGACCGGCGTCTCGGCCGGCAGCGCTGTCATCACGGCCACGGATGTGGCCGGATTGTCGGCCTCGTGCACGGTGAGCGTGTTTGAGTCGGCCACCGCCGACAACATCGCCGCCTTCAAGGCCTTCCCTGCCGACGGCGAGGGTGTGCTGTATCTGCACGACGCCCAGGTGGTGTATACGGACCAGAAAAACGGCGAAGACCACTACTTTGTGCGCGATGCCACCGGCAGCATCCAGTTGCAGCATCCGGGCTTTGACCTGAAACAGAACGAGGTGCTCAACGGAGCCGTCTATGGTAAGTTCAGCACCGACAACAGGATGCCGCTGCTGCTGCCTGTCGACGGTCTGACCGGCGACAGCGACCTGGAGCGTGCCGAGGGCGAGGAGGCACAGCCCCGCCCGGTGCGTCTGCCCGAGCTGACCGATGCCGACCTGGCCGATCTGGTGACGCTGCAGGAAGTGCGTGTGGGCACGCTGAAAGAGGGCAAGAGCAGCTATGCCATGGCCTTCGACGGCGAGACCAACGTGTTCATCTACAACCGCTTTGTAATCAAAGACCTGAGCATGCCTAAGAACTATGATAAGAAACTCTTCGATATCACCGGCATCTATGGCAGCCGCGGTTTCGAGGTGGCGGGTGTGGCCTACAACGATATCTATCCCGTGCAGAAGATGAAGGTGGTGGGCGATGTCTCCGAGGCGTCGGTCGGCGGCATTGAGGTGGCCGATACTGCCGAACCCCAGGTCTACAGCATCGACGGCAGCAAGGTAAAGACCGCCGGCCGTCCCGGTATATACATTATAAGAAAGGGAGAAAAAGTAGTCAAGATGGTGAAACCGCTCCGATGAGACTTTTCTCATCGGTGCGGTTTCCGCACCTTGACTGTCAAGGTTCAGAATAAAGCACCTGAACGACGGTCTGACCCACCGCCTTCAGGGTGTTCTTGTCGATGTGGTTCATGTCGTCGTTGACGGTGTGCCAGGTAGGCCCGAACGAGCTCTCACGGCAGTGGGGGTAGAAGGGAATGACGTCGGCCATGGGAATGCCCGCCTTTTGGTTCACGGGTATGTGGTCGTCGGTCACGTTGCCGCCCTCCTTGAAGGGGAAGTAACCGCTGTATCCGGCGGCATGGGCAGCGCTCCACACCTTGTCGACGATGCTGCCGGCCAGCCGTCTCGACTCACCCTCCTGGCAGAACTGTGCGCCCTCGCCGCCCACCATGTCGAGCAGGATGCCGAAGCGGGTGGTGTAGCCCTCCGGCTGATAGTGCGAGGCCCAGTAGTCGGCGCCCAGCGCCCAACCTCCCTCGCCGGTGTGCTGGTTGTCCCATTGCGGGCATCCCCAGTCCTCGGCATCGAAGCAGATAAAGTCGACCCCCACATTGAGCGAGTCGTTCTGCTGCAGCAGCCTTGCCAGCTCTATCATGACGGCCACTCCGCTGGCCCCGTCGTTGGCGGCCATCACGGGGGTACGCCAGTTGGCGCTGTCGGGATCGTTGTCGGCCCAGGGCCGGCTGTCCCAGTGGGCGGCTATGAGCACATGCTCGGGGCGTTCGGGCTTGTAGCGCGCTATGATGTTGGTGCTGCGCAGCGCAGTGCCGTTGTAGGCCGTGAGGGTGGCCTGCTGCATCTCCACGGTGCAGCCCAGGCGTTCAAACTGCGTCTTGATCCACTGTGCGCACTGCTCATGGGCTGGGCTGTTCATCACACGCGGTCCGAAGGCGCATTGCGCATAGCAGTAGGCCAGTGCCGAGTCGGCGCTGAAGTCGGGTCCTTTAGGCGCCACGGTGATGGATTTGTGTTTTATTTTGCCCGATTTGTCGCACGAGGCGCCGGTTCCTATCAGTATGGCCGCCATGCAGAGCACGGCAGGCAGTATTTTTCTTATTCGCATGGTTCTTTCTGGTGTTAGGGAATGTCATAGTTTGCGCTGGCTTTGCACCTGGGCCATGAGCCGCACCCAGTTGCCGCCCCATATCTTCTGAATGTCGCGTTCGTTGTACTTGCGCCGCAGCAGGGCCAGCGTGAAGTTGATGAGCTCCGATGAGTCGGCCAGGCCCGGTATGCCGCCGCCGCCGTCGAAGTCGGTGCCGAGTCCCACGTGGTCGACCCCCATGATGCGTATGGCATGCTCCAGGTGGTCGATGGCGTCGAGCACGGTGGCCTGTCCCTCCTTGCGCAGGAATCCGCCGTAGAGGGTGATGTGCGCCACGCCTCCCTTGCGGGCCAGCGCCCGCAGTTGGTCGTCGGTCAGGTTGCGCGGCACGTCGCAGAGTGCGCGGCAGTTGCTGTGGCTGCACACTATGGGCGTCTTGCTC
The DNA here is from genome assembly GCA_900318915.1 of uncultured Prevotellaceae bacterium. Taxonomy (GTDB): domain Bacteria; phylum Bacteroidota; class Bacteroidia; order Bacteroidales; family Bacteroidaceae; genus Prevotella. The sequence continues at coordinate 42,149 of ONMI01000034.1, forward strand.
ATGTCGAGCGCGTCGTAGAAGCTCCGCTCGTTGGCATGGCTCAGGTCTACCATGAGTCCGCAGCGGTTCATCTCGTGTATCACTTTCTCGCCGAACTTCGACACGCCGTCGTTGGTGTTGCATCCCACGGCGCTGTCGCAGATGTCGTTGTCGCCGTTGTGGCACAGGGTGATATAGACCACACCCCGCTGTGCGAAGTATTTCACATTGGCCAGGTCGTGGTTGAGGGCGATGCCGTTCTCGATGCCGAACATGATCGACTTGCGCCGCTTGCGCTTGTCCTCGTACAGGTCGGCCGGTGTGCGCGCTATGCTCAGGTAGCCCCTGTTGCCCCGTACGATGCCTTCTATCTTGTCGAAGATGAGGTCGGCATACTCCTTGGGTGTGTTCACATCGAAGGCCACCTTCGAGGAGAACGTCTCGCCCATCTTGGGTTGCGGAAGATAGGCCGCCATGATGACGGCATCCTGCCGTCCCTCGGTCATTTTGTGCAGGTCGACGAGGAGTCGACTGTCGCGCTGGTCGAATTTCACCCCTTCGTGGAAGAACATGGGCGTGTCGCAGTGCGTGTCGAGGGTGAGCACGCGCTCGTGTATGCGTTTGGCGGCGTAGAAGTCGTCGGCGCTTCTCACCAGCCACTCAAAGAGCTTCAGGCCGTCCTGCTCCAGGCATTCCGGGTGCCACTGCACGCCCAGCAGCATTTTCTGCTCGTTGCTCTCAATGGCCTCGATGGTGCCGTCGGCGGCCCGTGCGGTGACATGGAAGTGCGGTCCGGGGTCGGCCACGGCCTGGTGGTGGAACGAGTTGACGTAGATGCGCTTGCGCTGGTATATCTCGTGCAGCATCGAGTCCATCTCGATGTCGACGGAGTGGGTGGGCAGGTTGCGGTCACCCTCCTGTGTGTGCTTCACGGGGGCTGTCCATGCAGGGGCCGCCTCTTCAGCGCCCTTCTTCTTGTCGCCCTTCTTCTTGCCCTCCGCCTCGGGTTCGGTCTTGGCGGCCAGCGAGCGGGCGGTGTCGATGTCCTGGTCAATCCTGCCGCCCAGCGCCACAGCCATGGTCTGCACGCCCCTGCAGATGCCCAGGATGGGTATCTGGCGGTTGTAGGCCAGTCGGGTGATGAGCAGTTCGGGCAGGTCGCGGGTGGCATTGATGCGGTGCAGCTGAGCGATGGGCTCCTCGCCCGTCCAGAGCGGGTTGATGTCTGCGCCGCCCGTGAGGAGCAGTCCGTCGAGGTGCTCGAGCGTGTTGATGATGGCCTCCTGGCTGCTCAGCGGCGGTATGATGACCGGCACGCCGCCGGCATCGGCCACTTGTTGGTAGTAAGCGCGTTCCATGGTAGCCATACCGTCGTTGAAATTGGCGGTGACGCCGATGACAGGACGGTGGGGGGCTTCGGGGAACACATCGTAGAATGGAGTGAGATGCTCCTTCAGGTCGAACGATTCCATAAGCAGTATGCGGTCCTCCTAATCGTTATCGTCGGTGATGACAGGAATCTCCCGCTTGATGCTCTGTTCGAGCGAGATGAGGGTCTCTGTGGCCACCACGCCGGGTATGCCCTGCAGCTGGTTGTTGAGCAGGTCCATGAGCTGTTCGTTGTCGCGTGCGAAGAGTTTCACCAGCATGGTGTAGGGGCCTGTGGTGAAGTGGCATTCCACAATCTCGGAGATGTGCACCAGGCGTTCCACCACGCTCTTGTACATGCTGCCCCGCTCCAGGGTGATGCCCACATAGGTGCAGGTGGTGTAGCCGATGCTCTTGGGGTTCACGTCGAAGCCGCTGCCGGTGATGACACCGTCTTCGCGCATGTGTTGCACGCGCTGGTGGATGGCGGCGCGCGACACGTTGCACTCTGCGGCCACATCCTTGAACGGGATGCGGGCATTCTGCGACAGGATGCTCAATATTTTTTTGTCCAACTTGTCTAATTTGTCCATGTCCTTGATGATGAGTGTTGTTCTGTTTTTTTTATAGTATTGACATTTTGAAAGCAAAAATAGGGATTTTTTGTGAAACATCCAATGATTTGCGGTGGAAATATGGTTGCGGAGTGCATTTTTGCTTTCTTTTGCTTTCTTTTCGGCATAAAAAGAGAGATGCCGCAGGGTGGCGGCATCTCTCGGGCGGATGCCGGTGCGGCATCCATGGATAGGTAGTGGCCCGTCTTACTTGCGTACGGCCTTCTTGCGTGCGGTGGCAGAGCCGCCCGTCTTGCCGGGCTTGGCTTCAGGCTGAGCGGTGGTGGCTTTGGCCTCCTGTGCGGGTATCACCTTCTCCAGTTCCACCTGGAAGATAAGGGTGGAGTAGGGGGGTATCTGTCCGGCGGGGCGGTTGCCGTAGGCCAGCTCCTGCGGTATGTAGAGTTCCCACATGCTGCCCTCGGGCATCATGGTGAGCGCCTCTGTCCATCCTTTTATCACCTGGGTGGGCTTGAACTTGTTGGTCTGCTCCTTGCGTTTGTACGAGCTGTCGAAGACGGTGCCGTCGAGGAGGCGGCCCTCATACTTCACCACCACCTCGTCGTTGGCGGTGGCCACGGCACCGTTGCCCTGGCGCAGCACCCTGTACTGCAGTCCGCTGGGCAGTGTCACCACGCCCGGCTTGGTGCTGTTCTCGGTCAGGAAGTTGCGGCCTTCGGCCTTGCGGGCCTCCGTCTCACGCTCCTTGCACTGGTCAATGTATTGGTCGGCGCTGTTCATGGTGAGCACCGAGGTGTCTTTCTTCAGCGCATCGAGGAATCCTCTGAAGAAGAGTTCGTTGTTGATGCTGTCGGCCACGCCCTGGAGCTGTTTTTTGGCGGCCGGAATCATGCGCTGTTCCACCATGTTGGCTATGCTGATGCCGGCACCGTAGGCGGTGAGGCTCTTCTTGCGCACCTGGTCCATGGTGTCTTCGAATCCGCGGATGAAGTCGACCATATAGGCGGTGTCTACGTTGAGTTGCTGCGAGAGATAAGGGATGAGTCCGTTGGTGGTGTTGATACCGAGGGCGTAGCTCACCGAGTCGACCCCGTTGCTCAGCACCACGGGCTGTTTCACCTCTACGTTCTCCTTTTTCTTCTTCTTGTCTTTTTTGTCGGCTGCCTGTAGAGCAGTCGCACCCGCCAGGACGGCGAGTGCGAGGATAAGAGCTTTCTTCATCATGGCTTATTTTTCGATGGAGAGGAGTTTCACTTTGAAGATAAGGGTGGAGAAGGGTTTGATCTGACCCATGTCGCGCTCACCGTAAGCCTTCTCGGCGGGGATGTAAACTTCCCACTCCGAACCCACGGGCATGTGGGTGAGAGCCTCGGCGAAGCCGGGGATGTTCTGGCGTACTACGCACTCCATGGGCTGTCCGCGCTTGATGGAGCTGTCGAATACTTTGCCGTCGATGGTCTTGCCCTCATAGTCGACCTTCACTTTCGAGGAGTCGGTGGGCAGGGCGCCGTTGCCTTCGGAGAGCACTTTGTACTGCACGCCGCTGGGCAGGGTCTTCACACCGGGCTTCTTGGCGTTGTCGGCCAGGAACTTGGCGTTTTTCTCCTTCACCTCCTTATAGCGCTCGCCCACGATGCGCGTGTGCACTCTGTCGGCCAGGCTCTCAATGCTGTTCATGGCCACCTCTGAGGTCATAATCTTGTCGTTTTTCTTCACACCGTCTATCAGACCGGCCACCAGGTTCTTCTGCGACACATGGTGGATGCTGTCGCCGGCAAAGATCTGGTTGTTGATGCTCGAAGCCATGCCGGCACCGGCCTGCAGACCGGCCACGTAGGCAGCCTTCTTCTTGTCGCCTGCACTGGCAGAGCCTTCCTTGAAACCTCTCACGAAGTCGGCTATGTAGGCAGAGTCGATGCCCTGCTGAGCCAGGTAGTTGGTCATCTGTGCACCGTTGGCCTTGCCGATGGCATAGCTCAGGGTGTCGACATCAGTTTTCAGAGAGGCCGTGGGGTTGTTGCCGCATGAGAAGAATGTGGCGCCGGCCATTGCCATTACGGCATAGATAGCTAATTTTTTCATTTGTTTACTTGTTGTTTTATCGTTTTGTTTGACTTTATTTCACTTCCAGTAGCTCCACGTCGAAGATGAGTGTGGCAAACGGAGGAATCATGTTGCCGGCACCGCCCTCGCCGTATGCCAGGCGGTAGGGGATGAAGAAGCGGTACTTGGCACCCTCCTGCATGAGCTGCAGACCCTCGGTCCAGCCGGCTATCACCTGCTGCAGACCGAAGGTGGCCGGTTCGCCGCGCTGCACGCTGCTGTCGAACACAGTGCCGTCGAGGAGGAAACCCTCATAATGGCACACCACCTGGTCGGTGGCCTTCGGCTTGCGGCCGTTGCCTTCCTTGATTACGGTATACTGCAGTCCGCTGGGCAGTGTCACCACGCCTTCCTTCTTGGCGTTCTCGGCCAGGTACTTCTCACCGCTCTCTTTGGCTATCTTGCCTTTGGCGGCGCGCTCGGCGTCCATGGCAGCCTGTTTCTTGCGGAAGTACTGCTCCACGATGCCCTGAGCCTCGCGGTGCGACACCTTGAGCTCGTTGCCGGCAAGCACATCCTTGATGGCCTGTGCGAATTCATCTACATTGAGGTCGCTGGCACCCATCTGGGCCAGCTGCTGTCCTATTCCTAATCCTAAAGCGTAGCTTACTTTCTCCATGTTTACGTTGTCGTTGCTATTGTAATAGTTTGGTAAAACGGGACAAAGTTACTATTTTTATCCGACACGAGGCGCATATTTCATTTTTTTTGCTTATTTTTGTAAGATGTAAGTCGTTTTCCGAACTTTCACTTTCTATTAATCTCTTTGCGACCATGAAAAAAATAGTAGTTTTGACAGGTGCCGGCATGTCGGCCGAGAGCGGGCTGAAAACCTTCCGCGATGCCGACGGACTTTGGGAGAATTATCCCGTTCAGCAGGTGGCCACCCACGAGGGCTGGCTCACCGACCCCACATTGGTGACTGAATTTTACAACATGCTCCGCGGCAAGCTCAACAGCGCCCAGCCCAACGAGGGGCACCGGCTGGTGGCCCGGTTGGAGGAGCGCTACGACGTGACCGTGGTGACCCAGAATGTGGACGACCTGCACGAGAGGGCCGGTAGCAGCAAGGTGATACACCTGCACGGCGAACTGATGAAGGTGTGTTCGAGCCGCAACACGGAAGACACCCGCTACTGGCAGATGCTGACTGCAGACAACAGCAGGGTGGAGCCGGGCACGAAAGCCGGCGACGGTTCGTTGCTAAGACCCTATATTGTGTTTTTCGGCGAGGCGGTGCCCCGCATGGAGGATGCTGTCAATGTGACCTACGATGCCGATATCTTCATCATCATCGGCTCATCGCTGGTGGTGTATCCTGCCGCCGGACTGGTGCGTTATGTCAAGCCCGGTGTGCCGGTATATCTCATCGACCCGGCCGATGTGAATGCGGGCATCTCGCGCGTGCACCACATCCAGAAAGGCGCCTCGGCCGGCATGAAGGAGCTTTACGAGCTGCTTATGAAACCATAAGCTCTCCGTCCATGCTTTGACATACCTGCCGGGGCGACATGTGGTTTAGAACACCCACCCGAGGCAGATGGTGAACATGGGAGCCTTCATGCTGTAGTGGCCGAAGTTACGGTACACATAGTTGGCGGTAAGGCTCAGGCGGTGCTTGCCCACTGCCATGTCGGCACCGGCTCCTCCGTAGAAGCCGAAGCTGGCCGTGCTGTGGTGCTGGTCCATGCCGGAGTTGCCGAAGTAGCCCTCCCAGTTGTCTGTCTCATAACCGAAGAGGTAGTCGAGTGCTACCCCGGCGCGCACCAGTGGCGACAGGCGCCCTTCGGGCGTGAAACGGTACATGGCGCCCAGGTTGAGGGCAAGGTCGTTGAACTTCACCTCAGCCTCTTTTTTCGAGACGAATGTGTTGTCGCCCGTAGCCTTGTTGGGACTGAAGGAGGCCATTGCCTGGAACACCAGGCTCTGGCTGAGCCGTGGAGCCACGATGTCGACGCCAATGCCCACGAGGGGAGCCGTGCCGGAGAGGTCGAGTTCTTTCTTGTTTTCCTTGTGGGGTGTGGGGTCCATGGAGAGCAGGCCCATGCCGGCCTCAATGCGCAGGCGGGTGATGAGCCGGGTGGCGCCGTCGCTGCTCTTGCCGAATTCCGTGCTTCTGCCATTGTCGCCGTAGTGCTGCCGGTTGTAGCGGTTTACGATAGCCGTCAGTTTGGCTGGCGTCACCTCTCCCATTTTCCACAGTTCCTCGAGCGTCTCCGGGCTTCTGCCGAACAGCTGTCCAGCTTCGGCCAGCTTCTGGCGCTGCGCCTCGCGTCGTTCGTCGGTGGCCAGTTGCATGTCGTGTGTCTCGCGTATGTTGGCTGTCCTTCCGTCGGCGTCCACCAGGCAGTAATAGTCTATGCGGTTCTCCTTGTGGTGATAGAGGCTCATACCGCCCTGCAGGAGGTATTCGGCGAAGACGGTTTTCGTCTCGCCCTCAATAGACATGGCGCGCGACACATAGTAGGCGCCGCCCTCCAGCAGCCGGTAGGCGGCAATCTCTCCGGGGCTGTAGCTGCGGAACGACTCGGTCCCGTCGGCTTTGAAGTCGCAGGTACGGCTGTTTCGTGTGTCGGAGCGGTAGTCGATGGTGCCATGCACGGTGTCGCCTTCGTTGGTGATGATGTAGCCCGCTTTGGGGTTTACTTGCGCCATGGCTGAGAGGGCGCAGAGAAAACAAATAATAATTGTCAGTCGTAATTTTTTCATGTTCTTAGTATTTTAAATTATTTTAAAGTTCTTCTTTATCGTGATTATTTAGGGACTGTCGTAGAATATTAAGATTATTTATAACTATTTGTTTTTCAATGTGATACAAATTTTATTTCTTTGATACAGATATTTTTTATCAACCCAACTTATCTCCATTCGTAAAATTCTTGTATATAGCAAGCATATGGAGATTGGAATATACCTTTTTCATACGCTTCCTTATGTAACCTAGGAAGATTCTTGTAAATTTTTCTTCTTTCTTTATTAATCTTACGTAAAGACATGAAACAGCGATGCGGCAAGCTAATCATTATTAGCTCAATATTATTACAATTATCAGAAATAATTAGGTCTGCATCTTCCACTCCAACTGAACTAATAGTTAGTTTGTTGACAGGTAACGAAGTTTCAAATTGAAAACACCCGTCAATTCCGGTTCTTCCAATTTTAATGCTATCGTTTATTATTATGTCAGCATAGGGAATGGGATCAAAATCATTATAATTATCATAAATTACCTTACCTTGGATAGCTCTGTTTTGAGAGTAAATCGCATTAATAGACGAGAATACTATTAATATAGTAAAAACATGTTTATACATAATAATTATTTTCCTGTGTAATCATATTCTTCCATTTGATTGGAAGGCCTATATAAAACTAAAAATTTGGCTTTAGGCGCGTTCTCTTTTTTCCTTCTCATAATTTGAATATCACCGGCGGGCGACAGCACCGGCTGCTGCCTCACACCGTACGTCACCCTGAGCATTTAGCCCGACGCGCTGTACGTATACTCTATAAAGCTGTTGTCGCCGAACTGTATCACAGAGGGCAAAGATAGTGCAAACCGAATGAAATGCCAAATAATTCTGAGCCCAATTTTACACCAATTTTACACCTTTGGGTGTTTCCTGCTATAAAGGCTACGGGGCAGACGGTTGCTCTCATAGATTCATCAGACTACGGAGCTGCACTCTGTTCTATTCTCTTTAAGCACAAATGGGTAGAATCATTATCAAGATACATATAATTAACTGTAGTATACCCAAGACTACCTGTTTTGTAGGTTTTAAATACTACTTGGTATTTACCGTTAAGTAAATGTCCTTCTGCTTCAATAAATATTGAATCGGGATCGAATGAAATCATCTCCCAGGTTCCATTTCTTTCTTCTTCTATCTTTACAATTTCCTGATATGTAACTCTTGCGTTAGTGGTGCTGTTTTCACTTTTAAAGATTGGCAGGCATATATTGTCCTTGTGTATTTGAACGACAAACCCAAAGGGTATAACATCAAAATACCGATATACGTATGACGAATCCAACTCTATTTCATATGTACCCTGAAGATTTGTATAAATACGAGAATGTACAATTCTGTATTTATTAATTCCTATCGCAAATAAAATAATAAGCAGGACAATTATTAACACAATAGATAGTCTATTGATTAATAAGAGGCGTATATTGTTTTTTTTCTTTATCATATCTTCCTATTGCTGATAAAATATTTTTACCTATCTTTTCAACATCTTTATTATTTGTGCTATT
>ONMI01000064.1 GCA_900318915.1 uncultured Prevotellaceae bacterium
CGCGCCGCTCAGGTCCCAGCCGGAGGGGAAGATGAGCTTGCGGCGCTCGGCGGGCGGGGCGAGGAAAAAATTCTGCCCCGGATGGAACTTGTTCTTGTCATCCACCGTTCCCCAATGCTTGTACGAATATGTCTTCTTGCCGTCCTCGCCAAGCGTGTACTGCTTGGTGGAGGCGTAGCGATACTTGCCATTGGCGTGTACGATTATCTTGTATGCGGTGTCCGCATTTGTAGGTCTTCCTTTTGCCATTTCCAATCTATTTACGGGTACAAATGTACCTAAAATAAATTAAATGACAAAATCAGAATACGCTGATTTAACGTACTTTATGATTTATAGGTACAAATTAGTGAAAAACTCGGACTGTCTCTGCATTACTGCTATTTTTATGAATTTTCGTAAAATTGGCTGCAAAGGTACACGTTTTCAAACGATTAGCCAAAACTTTTTGAGACTATTTTTCGTGTCCATTTTGCTTATACACAGAGTGTATAAAAAAGATTGCCCGTAAAGGTCAACTCGTCGGCTTTTGCTGTTCTTATCAGCAAATTTCATGCAATTTTATTGTTTATCTCATTCTTTGATGTTAATATCCTGTAATTCTTTGTGAGATTCACAGAATCTTCGAAACTTTGCAGGCGAAACAAAAAGGTGTTTCATGCGAAGGGTCAACTCTGTTGAGAAGCCAGGATGCAAAAGGTCTGTTGACACATCTTGGATATCGGCAGTAAAAGGCTACCTGAGGAGAGTGACCAGCCGACCTCCCACTCCCATATAGCATCAGGAATGCCAAATGATTGTGTCCCGCTATACATTTTTACTCTATAGGGGTAAATGTGTATAGCGGTTCTTGCGGATATACACTTCTCGTCACGCAGGGACATGGGCTATAGGTCAATAATCCAGGTTTCCTGTATGATAACGAAAGGATTAAACACTCTATGAAACTCGATAAGATTATTTGAGCCGAAATAACCGACTCAAGCCGTTTGTTTACGCATTGTTTACGCAGACATGAAAAAAGCACTTGCGAGAAACTCGTAAGTGCTTGCATTGTGGACCAGACAGGGCTTGAACCTGTGACCTCCAGATTATGAGTCTGTTGCTCTAACCAACTGAGCTACAAGTCCGGCTATGCCTTTGCGGATGCAAAGGTACGGCCTTTCCCTCAATTATCCAAATATTTTTTGGAAAAAAAGAATAAAATGCCTATTTTTGCAATTCCAAAAGTATTCCATACATAATTCATGGACCAGAATTTCGACATACGCCACGAATCATCGTCGCCTACAGAGAAAGACTTTGAGAATGCGCTCCGTCCGCTTCGCTTCGCCGACTTCACCGGCCAGCAGAAAGTGGTGGAAAACCTGGAGGTGTTTGTAGAGGCCGCCAAATTCCGTGGCGAGCCCCTCGACCACACCCTGCTGCACGGCCCTCCCGGCCTGGGCAAGACCACCCTGAGCAACATCATCGCCAACGAGCTGGGTGTGGGCTTCAAGCTGACCAGCGGCCCTGTGCTCGACAAGCCCGGTGACCTGGCCGGCATCCTCACTTCGCTGGAGCCCAACGACGTGCTCTTCATCGACGAGATACACCGTCTGTCGCCCATCGTGGAGGAATATCTCTACTCAGCGATGGAAGACTACCGCATCGACATCATGATAGACAAGGGTCCCTCGGCCCGCAGCATACAGATAGGACTGAATCCCTTCACCCTGATAGGCGCCACCACCCGCAGCGGACTGCTCACCGCACCGCTCAGGGCCCGCTTCGGCATCAACATGCACTTGGAATACTATGAGCCCGACACCATACGACGCATCCTGCTTCGCTCAGCCGGCATCTTAGGGGTGACCATCGACGACGATGCCGCAGCCGAGATAGCACGCCGCAGCCGCGGCACGCCCCGTATAGCCAATGCGCTGCTGCGCCGCGTGCGCGACTTCGCCCAGGTGAAAGGCAACGGCCACATCAACACGCAGATAGCCCAGTTTGCCCTCTCGGCCCTGAACATAGACCGCTACGGCCTGGACGAGATAGACAACAAGATATTGCTCACCATCATCGACAAGTTTAAGGGCGGCCCCGTGGGTCTGGGCACCATCGCTACGGCCATCGGCGAGGACGCCGGCACCGTGGAAGAGGTGTACGAGCCCTTCCTCATCATGGAGGGCTTCATCAAGCGCACCCCCCGCGGACGCATGGTGACCGAACTGGCCTACCAACATCTGGGCCGAAACCCCTACCCCAACAGCATCATCCAACCCAGCCTCTTCGACTGACCAATACTATCCACCCAAACCGCTGAATCATGAAAACAGGCATCTTCGTGGGCAGTTTCGACCCCTTCACCATCGGCCACCTCTCCATCGTGCGGAGAGCGCTCCCCCTCTTCGACAAACTGGTGATAGGCGTGGGGGTAAACGAGCGCAAGACCTACCTGCACACCACCGAAGAGCGGATAGCGACCATCAGCCGTCTCTTCGCCGACGAGCCCGCCGTGGAGGTGCGCAGCTACAGCGGACTGACCGTCGACTTCGCCCACAGCGTGGAGGCCGGCTTCATCGTGAAGGGGGTGCGGAGCATGAAAGACTTTGAATACGAGCGCGAGCAGGCCGACATCAACCGCGAGATAGGCGGGGTGGAGACGGTGCTGCTCTTCGCCGAGCCGCAGCTGGCCCATATCAGCTCGAGCATGGTGCGCGAGCTGACCCACTTCGGCAAGGACCCCGCTCCTTACCTGCCCTAAAACCAACGACACACCAACACCACCCAAGACATGATTACCTACAACACTGAGAACGTAAAGATGCCCGACATCAAACGGCGCGCCACCACGGAATGGATTAAGGCTGTGGCCGCCTCCTACGGCAAGAGGATAGGCGAGATAGGCTATCTCTTCACCGACGACGAGAAGATACTGGAGGTGAACCGGCAATACCTGCAGCACGATTTCTACACCGACATTATCACCTTCGACTACACAGAGGGCGACAGGCTGAACGGCGACATCGTGATATCGCTCGACACCGTGCGCTCCAACTCCGAGCAGCAGGGCACTGAGTACGACGAGGAGCTGCACCGTGTGATCATCCACGGTGTGCTGCACCTGTGCGGCATCAACGACAAGGGACCCGGCGAACGTGCCATCATGGAAGCCGCCGAGAACAAGGCTTTGGCGCTGCTGCACGCTTAGATAAGATTTTTTATCGCCGAATGGACATTTTTTCATGTCCTTTTTAACAAAGTGTAAGAAAAATCTTGTATATTTGCACCAAATGAGACACAGACCATCCTACCTGCGACACCTGCTGCTGTGGCTGCTCGTCTTGGCAGCCGGCTGTTCTGTCTCGTTTGCCGCTGATACGGCAAGCGACGGTTCCCCTATATGGAGTGCCGACAACATCAAGATAGTATACCTGGAAGACTCCACCCAATTTGTCTGCGACCCCGACGGACTGCTCAACGTGCAATACCGCGACTCGGCCAACTACTATCTGAACAAGCTGCATCAGGAGTTCGACATACAGAGCGTGTTCGTGGTGGTGAACCATGTGAAAAACGCCGACGCCTTCCGTATGGCGCAGGACTTAGGCAACAAATACGGGGTGGGCTACAAAGACACCCGCACGGGGCTCGTCATCGTAATCGCCGTGGCAGACCGGCAGTTCTTCATCGCACCCGGTAAAGGACTGGAGTCCTACCTGCCCGACATTATCTGCAACCGGATAGCCAACAACTACCTGAAGCCCAACATGCGCGACGGCAACACCGACCTGGCTGTGGCGCAGACCTGCAAGGGCATCTACCAGAAAATTGCTACCGGCGAACTGCCACCGGCCACCTCGACCAGCTCCGGCAACGGTGAGGGCATGCCCATCGGGGAGATTATCTACCTCATCTTCATCATCTGCATCATCATCTACTTCTGGCGCCACCACAACGACCCGCCACGGTCGGGCGGCAGCGGAGGCGGATTCAGCAGCGGTGGAGGCTTTACCGGCGGCTACATAGGCGGCAGCCTGGGTGGCGGCGGATTCAGCAGCGGCGGCGGATTCGGAGGAGGCTCCTTCGGTGGAGGCTCGTTCGGCGGAGGTGGTGCCGGCGGAAGCTGGTAGAAACGAAGCGGAAAGACAGTAAAAACAAGTATAAACCCATAAAAAGAGAAAATCATGAAAAAAACCAGTTGGATTCTTGTCATCGTGGCTATCTTAGCCATATGGTGCGTGAAAGCATACAACGGATTAGTAGGTGTGCAGGAAGATGCCACAAAAGCCGCAGCCGACGTGCAGTCGAGCTACCAGCGCCGTGCCGACCTCATACCCAACCTTGTGGAAGTGGTGAAAGGCTATGCCTCGCACGAGAAAGAAACCTTCGAAGCCGTGGTCAGCGCACGCGCCAAGGCCACCCAGATGAACATAGACCCCTCTAACTGCACTCCTGAGCAGCTGAAGCAATACCAGGAGGCACAGGGTGAGCTGGGTGCCGCTCTGGGCCGTCTGATTGCCATCCAGGAAAACTATCCCGAACTGAAGGCCAACGAGAACTTCCGCGACCTGCAGGTGCAGCTGGAAGGTACCGAGAACCGCATCAACGAGGCCCGCAACAAGTTCAACGAGAAGGTGACCGACTACAACAAGCGCCGCCGCGTCTTCCCCACCAACCTCATTGCCGGACTCTTCAACTTCGAAGACATGGCCAAATTTGAGGCCGATGCCAGTGCCCAGAATGCACCGAAGGTGAAATTCTGACAATACCACCATGCGATAACAGACAGTGCCACCCTGCCGCTCCTATCCCGCACGGGCCAAGGACAGCAGGGTGGTACTGTATTCATCCCCCCCCTGAACATCAGCCCATGACCCTCGACCAGCCCACTCTGCAGTTCATCCGCCAGCACCGCGAGGAAGACATCCACCGCCTGGCCCTGAAATATGCCGCATCCACCGATGTGGACCTGCCCTTGGCGCTGCAGCAGATAGAGGGCTGGCAGAAAGCACGCCGCAAACTGCCCTCCTGGGCCGCCTGCGAGGGGCTGCTCTACCCTCCCCCACTCTCCATGGAGCAATGCTCGTCGGAGGTGACCGCCCTCTACAAGGCGGAGATTTGCCGGAGGATAACCGACCACAGCCCAAAGCCCACCCTGCTCACCGACCTGACCGGCGGCTACGGGGTAGACTTCGCCTTCATGGCCCGTGGGTTCGACCGCAGCACCTATATAGAACGGCAGCCGGTGCTCTGCGCCGCTGCCCGCCACAACTTCGGTGTGCTGGGCCTCGTCGCCGTCGCCATTCAGGAAGGCGACAGCATGAAGCTGCTCGACACGCTCCCACCCCAAACCCTGCTCTACGCCGACCCCGCACGGAGAGACCTGCAAGGACGGCGCACCTTCGGCATAGCCGACTGCACCCCCGACCTGCTGGCCCACCGCCACCGATGGCTGAACAAGGCCCGGCACACCCTCATCAAACTCTCGCCCATGCTCGACTGGCACAAAGCCGTGAGCGACCTGAACGAAGGGCTGGACAGCCCTGTGGTGAGCGAGGTGCACATAGTAGCCACCGGCAACGAATGCAAAGAACTGCTGCTGCTCGTCACGCCGCAGAACGGCAGCGAGAGCCCCACCGTGACGTGTGTGAACGACGACCAACTCTTCAGCTACGACCCGCAGGAAGAGACAGCACCGCCCCGCTATGCCGAGCCACAGGAAGGCGGCCTGCTCTACGAGCCCAACGCCGCCATCATGAAGGCAGGCTGCTTTGAGCAGCTCTCGCACCGCTACGGCATGCCGCAGATAGGCCCCAACAGCCATTTATTGGTGGCTACACGGCCTCAAAACCATTTTCCCGGACGGGAGTTCACCATCGACCATATCACGAGCCTGAACAAAAAAGCGCTGCAGCCGGTGCTGCAGCGCATACGATGTATATCTGTTCGGCACCACCACAGCCGGCGGGGAGCACCGGCTGCTGTTCTGCACCAAACGCGGATAAGCCTATTGGCTTATCATCTCGACACCTTTCAGAACAATCGGATTCTGCTCGTTCATCACCTGGTAATACTCCGACATATCCCACAGGTCACGCGCCACAAGTGCCTTGAGCTGCATCTTGAGGTAAGGCAGTGTGCGCTGCAGCTCCTCATCGTCGGCCGGCTTGACCTCTTTTTTTGCGCCCTCAGCCACGATTTCGTCGACGACCGACTGTGGTATAGTAAAGTCCTCGTTGAAGTCGCTGAACGTCTTATAAGAGCGTTTGAGCTGCTTTCTGTGGGCGTCGATATACTTCAGGTTGGTCTGCACGATGAGTCCCTTGGCTGCCAGCTGGCGGTGGAACTTGGTGTAGCGGGTGGTATCGAGCGGTACGAAATAGTCGGGCATGATGCCGCCGCCGCCATACACCGTGCGGTGCTTCACGAGGGTATAATAGCGCAGGGAGTCGGCGAAGTGGATGCTGTCGGCCGAGGTCATCTCACCATGCTTGAGGCGGTTCTCCAAGTCTTGGTTGTAATTGTCCTTACCTCCTTTCTCATAGGGCTTCTGGATGCAGCGGCCCGAGGGCGTGTAGTAATGGGCGATGGTGAGCCGCATCATGGAGCCGTCGTCGAACTCGATGGGGCGCTGCACCAGTCCCTTGCCGAAGGAGCGCCGGCCCACCACGATACCGCGGTCCTGGTCCTGGATGGCTCCTGTTACAATCTCAGCGGCCGAGGCCGAGAGTTCGTTGATGAGCACGCACACCTTGCCGGTGAACGGGTCGTCACCGCCGTTGGCGCGGTAGTCGCGCCGTGGTGCTTTCCGTCCCTCGGTATAGACAATCATGTCGCCGCGGTTGAGGAACTGGTCCACCACCTGTACGGCCGCCTGCAGATATCCGCCACCGTTCTCCTGAAGGTCGATGATGAGGTCGCGCATGCCCTGGGCCTTGAGTTTGGTCATAGCCTCGCAGAATTCATCGTAGGTGGTGGCTCCGAAGTTGTTGATGCGGATGTAGCCGATGCCGGGGCGTATGATATAGGAAGCATCGAGTGAGTAGATGGGAATCTTGTCGCGGGTGACGGTGAAGTTGAGTATGTCCTTGATGCCGCGGCGCACGATGCCCAGCCGCACCTTGGTGCCCTTGGGTCCGCGCAGCCGTTTCATAATCTGCTCGTTGTTCATCTTCACACCGGCTATGGCGGTGTCGTTGACCAGCACGATGCGGTCGCCGGCCACGATGCCCACTTTCTCCGACGGTCCGCCGGATACGGGCTGTATCACCACGAGGGTATCCTCGAGCATATTGAACTGCACGCCGATGCCCTCGAAATTGCCTTGCAGCGACTCGTTCATCGACTTCACCTCCTTGGCGGTGGAATAGGAGGAGTGCGGGTCGAGCTTCTCCAGCATGCCGCGTATGGCGTCTTCCACCAGTTTCGGCTCGTCGACGGAGTCGACATAGAGGTTGGTGATGGCCATTTCGGCCATCCGCAGTTTGGCCATCTGCTCATTGCCGCCTATGCGCAGCTGTGCGTGGGCGCAGGCGGCGGCCATCAGGAGCAGGGCCGGTATGATGATTTTCTTTGTCATGAATGTCATTTCTCGCTTTTTCTTTATTGGATTCAGCTTTCGTAATCCTCGGGGCGGTCTTCTTCCACCACCAGGTTGTCGATGATGAAGTTCTGCCGCTCCATGGTGTTTTTGCCCATGTAGTACTCCAGGAGTTTCTGCACCTGGTCGGTCTTGTGCAGGGTGACCTGCTCAAGGCGTATGTCGGGGCCTATGAAATGGACGAACTCATCGGGTGAGATTTCGCCGAGACCCTTGAAACGGGTGATTTCGGGGTCAGGACCGAGCAGGCTGATGGCCTCGAGGCGTTCCTCGTCGCTGTAGCAATAGCGCACGATGTAGTCGCCCTTTTTCTCACCCTTGGCCAGACGGGCGTCGGCCTCGGCTATCACCTGCTTGTTCTTTATCTTCGTGCGCCGTGCCCTCACCCTGAAGAGCGGTGTCTGCAACACGTAGACATGGCCTTTCTTGATGAGTTCGGGGAAGAACTGCAGGAAGAAGGTGATAATGAGCAGGCGGATGTGCATGCCGTCGACATCGGCATCGGTGGCCACAATCACCTTGTTGTAGCGCAGGGTGTCGAGTCCGTCCTCTATATCGAGGGCAGCCTGAAGCAGGTTGAACTCCTCGTTCTCGTAGACCACCTTCTTGGTGAGTCCGAAGCAGTTGAGCGGTTTGCCCCTGAGCGAGAACACCGCCTGGGTGTTCACGTCGCGGCTCTTGGTGATGCTTCCGCTGGCCGAGTCGCCCTCGGTGATGAAGATGCTGCTCTCCTCCTTGCGCTCGTTTTTCACGTCGCTGTAGTGTATGCGGCAGTCGCGCAGCTTGCGGTTGTGCAGGTTGGCTTTCTTGGCCCTCTCGCGCGCCAGTTTGGTCACGCCGGCTATGGCTTTTCGCTCCTTCTCGTTCTCTGTAATCTTCTGGAGCATCACCTCGGCCACGTCGGCATGTTTGTGGAGGTAGTTGTCCACCTCCTGCTTCACGAAGTCGCCCACATATTTATTGACCGACACCCCGTCGGGGCTCATGGTGAGGGAGCCGAGCTTTATCTTGGTCTGGCTCTCGAACATGGGTTCCTCCACATTCACGGCAATGGCGGCCACGAGCCCGTTTCGGATGTCGCCGTACTCGAAATTCTTGCCGGAGAACTCCTTGATGGTTTTGGCGATATGCTCCTTGAAGGCACTCTGGTGGGTGCCGCCTTGTGTGGTGTGCTGTCCGTTGACGAAGGAGTGGTATTCCTCGCCGTATTGGTTGGTATGGGTGAAGGCTATCTCGATATCCTCTCCCTTCATGTGGATGATGGGGTAGATGCCCTCATTGGTCATTGTGTCGTTGAGCAGGTCTTCCAGTCCGTTGCGGCTCAGGATGCGCCGGCCGTTGTACATGATGATGAGGCCTGTGTTGAGATAGGTGTAGTTGCGGAGCATGGTCTCCACAATTTCGTTGTGGAACGAATAGTTCTTGAAGAGCGTGTCGTCGGGTTCGAAGGCGATGAAGGTGCCCGTCTCCTCCTCGGTGGGCATGGTCTGGTCGCTCAGCAGGTTGCCGCGCTCGAAGACAGCGGTGCGCACCTGTCCCTCGCGGTAGGAGCGCACCTCGAAATGCAGGCTCAGCGCATTGACCGCCTTTACGCCCACGCCGTTGAGTCCCACACTCTTCTTGAAGGCTTTCGAGTCGTATTTACCGCCTGTGTTGAGCACGCTGACCGCCTCGATGAGCTTGCCCTGCGGTATGCCCCGCCCGTAGTCTCTCACGGTGACGCGCTTGTTTTCCTCTACATCTATTTCGATGCGTTTGCCGGCGTTCATCTTGAACTCATCGATAGAGTTGTCTATCACCTCCTTGAGGAGCACATAGATGCCGTCTTCGGCCAGGGAGCCGTCGCCCAGGCGTCCGATATACATGCCGGGGCGCGTGCGCACGTGCTCCATGTCGGAGAGGTGGATGATATTGTCGTCGGTATAGTTGACCGTTTCTTGCGGTTGTTGTATGTCGAATAGTTCGTCAGCCATTTATAGCAATGTTTTGGGTCTATTTTATCACTTTCTTGAAGCAGCGGCGGCGCTTGTGCAGTTCGCGCTCAATGGGTCCCCACTGGCTCTGCACGTGGGCATTGTCTTCCATCTCCACATTGGTCTCGCCCCATTCGAAGCCATAGTCGATG
This sequence comes from uncultured Prevotellaceae bacterium, assembly GCA_900318915.1. Taxonomy (GTDB): domain Bacteria; phylum Bacteroidota; class Bacteroidia; order Bacteroidales; family Bacteroidaceae; genus Prevotella. The sequence continues at coordinate 9,714 of ONMI01000064.1, forward strand.
TAGCGGGGTATGAGGTCGGTGAAGAGCAGCGCGTTGGCGCCTTTGGCCCGGTATTCGGGCAGGAATCCCACCAGATAGAGATCCACGATGTTGGTCTTGTGGTGCTTGATGGCCCTGAGCAGGTGATACCAGCCGAAGGGCCACAGGCGGCCTCTCCAGCACTTCTGGAGCGCCTTGCTGAGCGAGGGGATGGTGATGCCCACACCGGCCAGGCGCTTGTCGTTGTTCCAGTCTTCTATCAGCGTGATGAGGTTCAGGTCGGCCATGGGAAGATACATGTTGACATACTGCTCCACCTGCTTGTCGGAGAGTTCGGAGTAGGAATAGAGGTCTTTGAAGCATTCATTGATGAGATGGAATATCTTCTTCCCGTAGCCCTGCTCGAACACCTCTTTTCGGGTGAGTTTCTTCACATGCAGGTTGTAGCGCTTCTCTATCATGGCCGCTATCTTGGCGTATTTATCGGGCACTTCCTTGGGAATGTAGAGTTTGAACTCCACATAGTCGTTGTCTTTTTCGAATCCGCCTATGCGCTCCAGGTGCTCGGGATAGTAGGGATAGTTGTAGATGGTGGCCATGGTGCCCAGCTGGTCGAAGCCCCAGATGAGCATGCCCTCGGGGTCCATGTCGGTGAATCCGAGGGGTCCCACCATCTCGGTCATGCCTTTCTGGCGTCCGTAGTCCTCCACGGCCTTGAACAGTGCGGTGCTCACCTCGATATCGTCGATGAAGTCGATCCATCCGAAGCGCACACACTGGCGGTTCCACTTCTCGTTGGCTTTCCGGTTGATGATGGCCGCCACGCGCCCTACGAGTTTCCCGTCTTTGTAGGCCATGTAATATTCCGACTCGCAGAACTCGAAGGCTGCATTTTTGTCTTTGCTGAGGGTGTTCCAGTCGTCGCTGAACAGGTTGGGGGCATCGTACTGATTGCCTTTATAGAGGGTATAATGGAAATCGATGAATTTTCTCAAGTCGCGTCGCGACTCCACTTTTTTTATGGTTACTGCCGACATAAATGAATCTTTTTATCGTGTAAGGAAAATAAAAACGAAAAGCCTCTCCCCTATTGTCAGTTAACGGGGTGGAAACATACGTATATAATACCGTGCAAAATTACGGTTTTTACCCGAAATGGCAAAATATTGCGTTCATTTTCGTCTTTTTGCGTTATAGGGGGAAACACAATAAAGGCCGTCTGCTGCAAAACGGCAGACGGCCTTTACTATAAGTAGGTGAAAAAACTTAGTCGCTCAGTTTGGCCTTGATGAACTCGCGGTTCAGGCGGGCGATGTTGGCAATCGACTCGTTCTTCGGGCACACAGCCTCGCAGGCGCGGGTGTTGGTGCAGTTGCCGAATCCCAGTTCCTCCATGGTCTTCATCATGGCCTTGGCGCGTTTGGCGGCCTCAGGACGTCCCTGGGGGAGCAGTGCGAGCTGGCTCACCTTGGAACTGACGAAGAGCATGGCCGAACCGTTCTTGCAGGCTGCCACGCAGGCGCCGCAGCCGATGCAGCTGGCGCAGTCCATGGCCTCGTCGGCATCCTGTTTGGGAATGAGGATGGCGTTGGCATCCTGAGCCTGTCCGGTGCGGATGCTGGTGTAGCCGCCGGCCTGCATGATCTTGTCGAAGGCGGTACGGTCTACCATACAGTCTTTGATCACGGGGAAGCCGGCAGAGCGCCAGGGCTCCACGGTGATGACGTCGCCGTCGTTGAAGCGGCGCATATAGAGCTGGCAGGTAGTTGCACCGCGCTCTGTCTTACCGTGGGGTGTACCGTTGATATAGAGCGAGCACATACCGCAGATACCCTCGCGGCAGTCGTGGTCGAACACGAACGGCTCTTTGCCCTCGTTGATGAGTTCCTCATTGAGGATATCGAGCATCTCAAGGAATGAGGTGTCATCGGGAATATCCTTCATCTGGTGTGTATCGAAGTGACCCTTCTCACGCGGTCCGTTCTGACGCCAGAACTTAATCGTAAAACTTATATTCTTAGCCATAAATCAATTAATTCTTATAGTTACGGGTCTGTACCTTAATTGCCTCATACTCAAGCGGCTCTTTGATGAGCTCAGGATCCTTGTCGGGTCCCTGATACTCCCAGCAGCCCACATAGAAGTAGTTCTCGTCGTCGCGTTTTGCCTCGCCTTCCTCGGTCTGGTATTCCTCGCGGAAGTGTCCGCCGCACGACTCATTACGAGAGAGAGCGTCGTGAGCCACCAGCTCACCCATGGTGAAGAAGTCGCGCAGGTGGATAGCTTTGTCGAGCTCCACGTTGAGTCCTTCCTTCGAGCCGGGCACGAAGAGGTTGGTGTCGAACTCCTTCTGCAGTTTCTTCATCTTCTCGATACCGGTCTTCAGACCTTCTGCGGTGCGGCCCATACCCACATACTCCCACATGATGTGTCCGAGCTCCTTGTGGATGGAGTCGACCGAGCGTTTGCCCTGGATGCCCATGAGGCGGTCTATCTCGGCCTGTACGCCCTTCTCAGCCTCATCAAACTCAGGCAGGTCGGTGCTGATGCGCGGCCATACATCCTGGTCGGCCAGATAGTTCTGGATGGTGTAGGGCAGCACGAAGTAGCCGTCGGCCAGACCCTGCATCAGTGCGGAGGCACCGAGTCGGTTGGCACCGTGGTCGGAGAAGTTGCACTCGCCGATGGCGAAGAGACCGCGTATGCTGGTCTGCAGCTCATAGTCTACCCAGATACCGCCCATGGTATAGTGGATGGCGGGATAGATCATCATGGGCTTGTAGTATTTCACGCCGTTGATCTCGTTGGCCACATCACCGGGGAACACATCGGTAATCTCCTCGTACATCTCGAAGAGGTTGCCGTAGCGCTGCATGATGATATCGAGACCCAGACGGTTGATTGACTCGGAGAAGTCGAGGAACACGGCCAGACCGGTGTTGTTCACACCATAGCCCTTGTCGCAGCGCTCCTTGGCGGCACGTGAGGCCACGTCGCGCGGCACGAGGTTGCCGAAGGCGGGATAGCGGCGCTCCAGATAGTAGTCGCGGTCTTCCTCAGGAATTTCCCATCCCTGCTTGGTGCCGGCCTGCAGTGCCTTGGCATCCTCCAGCTTCTTGGGCACCCAGATACGTCCGTCGTTGCGGAGCGACTCCGACATCAGGGTCAGTTTCGACTGCTTGTCGCCGTGAACGGGAATACAGGTGGGGTGAATCTGCACATACGAGGGGTTGGCCATGTAGGCACCCTTGCGGTAGCACTGGATAGCGGCCGTGCAGTTGCAGCCCATGGCGTTGGTGCTGAGGAAGTAGGTATTGCCGTAACCGCCGGTGGCGATGACCACGGCATTGGCGGAGAAGCGCTCCAGCTTGCCGGTGACGAGGTTCTTGGCGATGATACCGCGTGCGCGGCCATTGACAATCACCACATCCTCCATCTCATAGCGGGTGTAGAGTTTCACCTTTCCGGCCTGCACCTGTGCGGAGAGCGAGGAGTAGGCACCGAGCAGGAGCTGCTGTCCGGTCTGTCCCTTTGCATAGAAGGTACGCGACACCTGTGCGCCACCGAAAGAGCGGTTGGCGAGCATGCCGCCGTACTCGCGTGCGAAGGGCACGCCCTGTGCCACACACTGGTCGATGATATTGTTCGACACCTCGGCCAGGCGGTACACGTTGGCCTCACGGGCGCGGTAGTCGCCACCCTTCACGGTGTCGTAGAACAGGCGGTACACGGAGTCGCCGTCGTTCTGGTAGTTCTTGGCGGCGTTGATACCGCCCTGCGCTGCGATGGAGTGAGCGCGGCGGGGAGAGTCTTGGATGCAGAGGTTGATCACGTTGAACCCCATCTCGCCAAGGCTGGCTGCTGCGCTGGCGCCGGCCAGACCCGTACCCACCACGATGACATCGAGCTTGAGCTTGTTCTTCGGGTTCACCAGGCGCTGGTGAGCTTTATAATTGGTCCATTTCTCGGCCACGGGGCCTTCAGGAATTCTTGAATCTATATGCTTAGCCATAATATTGATGTTTTTTCAAAGATTAGAAGTATGACTCGATACTAAAGACAGCAGCACAGGCTGGGTGCGCACTTGAAAGCGAATGCGAGGACCACGATGAGGAAGCCCAGCATGAGCAGGGTGGTATAAACCAGACCGATGACGCGCCAGCGGTTGAACCAGATCTTGCCGTTCCAGCCCAGGGTGTGCATAGCACTCCAGAAACCGTGTGAGAGGTGGAACCAGATGGCCACAATCCAAATGATGTAGAGCACCACGAAGACGGGGTTGGCGAATGTCTCCTGAATCCAGGCGAAACCGTCAGCGGGTCCGTGAGTCAGTCCCTCCATGCCCACCAGTTCGGCGAACATCATGTTGTACCAGAAGTTGAAGAGGTGCAGCAGCAGACCTAGGAGGATGATGATACCCAGTACGAGCATGTTCTGGGAAGCCCACTCCACTTTCTCAGGCTTGCTGGTCACCTCGTAACGCTCGTTGCCACGTGCACGGCGGTTCTGTGCGGTCAGGATGAAAGCATAGACGATGTGAATCACTGCGAGGGCGGCCAGACCGAGGGTAGCCACAACGGCGTACCAGTTGGCACCGAGCAACTCACAAATCATGTTATATGCCTCACCCGAGAACAGCGCCACTATGTTCATGCAGCAGTGGAACGTCAAGAAAAGAATAAGTGCGACACCGGTAACCGACATCACCACTTTTCTACCAATAGATGAATTGATTAACCACATAAATGATTGAGATTTAATTGATTATTTGTAAAATTGGATGTTTTCCAAATGTTTGATAGTATGGATTTAAAAGAGGTTGTTGAAGCGCATATACCTACAAATAGGTAAGGTGCCCTTGCTTTTTGATTGCAAAAATAGTATATTTTGGTGATAATTCAAAGCATTTCCATAAAAAACCCAAAAAAAATGATTACTTTTGCGGAAAAGTTGGGCTTCGGCCCCATTTTACACAATGAACGGAAACAACACAACATCCAACCATCCCGCAGCATCTTCCGCCCTCTCCGCACCGCAGGCCGGCCATATGGCCTACGACGTGGTGGTGGTGGGCGGCGGCCATGCCGGCTGTGAGGCCGCTGCCGCCGCTGCCGCCATGGGAGCCCGCACACTGCTGGTGACGATGGACATGAACAAGATAGCGCAGATGAGCTGCAACCCCGCCGTGGGCGGCATTGCGAAGGGCCAGATAGTGCGCGAGATTGACGCACTGGGCGGCCACATGGGACAGGTGACCGACGCCACCTCCATCCAGTTCCGCATGCTCAACCGCTCGAAGGGTCCCGCCATGTGGAGCCCCAGGGCGCAGTGCGACCGCGGCAAGTTCATCTGGCAGTGGCGCAGTGTGCTCGACCATACCGAAGGCCTGGACATCTATCAGGACCAGGTGGAGGAGCTGCTCACCGAGCAGGGTCAGGTGTGCGGTGTGCGCACCATCTGGGGCATGACCATCCATGCCCGCTGTGTGGTGGTGACGGCAGGCACCTTCCTCAACGGCCTCATGCACATAGGGCGCAGAAAGGTGGCGGGCGGACGCGTGGCGGAGCCCGCCGTGGAGCACTTCACCGAGAGCATCACCCGCCTCGGCATCCGGTCGGCCCGTATGAAGACGGGCACCCCCGTGCGCATCGACAAGCGGTCGGTCCACTTCGAGGACATGGAGATACAGGAGGGTGAGCACGACTTCCACCAGTTCAGTTTCATGGGCAGCAAGAGCGCCCTGCGGTCGCTCACCTGCTGGACCTGCTACACCAATCCCGAGGTGCACGCCATCCTGACGGCCGCCCTGCCCGACTCGCCCCTCTACAACGGACAGATAGAGAGCATCGGACCGAGATACTGCCCCTCGATAGAGACCAAACTGGTCACCTTTCCGGAGCGCGGACAGCACCTGCTGTTCCTGGAGCCGGAGGGCGAGGACACCAACGAGATGTACCTGAACGGCTTCTCCTCGAGCATGCCCGCCGAGGTGCAGGTGGCCGCCCTGCGCAAGATACCCGCCCTGCGCGACGTGCGCGTGTACCGACCCGGCTACGCCATAGAGTACGACTTCTTCGACCCCACCCAGCTCACCCATACGCTGGAGTCGAAACTGGTGGGCGGTCTCTTCTTCGCCGGACAGGTGAACGGCACCACCGGCTATGAGGAGGCAGGCGGACAAGGACTCGCCGCCGGTGTGAACGCCGCCCTGCGCTGCGCCGGCGACAGCACCTTCGTGATGCACCGCGACGAGAGCTACATCGGAGTGCTCATTGACGACCTCGTGACCAAGGGTGTCGACGAGCCCTACCGCATGTTCACCTCAAGAGCCGAATACCGCATCCTGCTGCGGCAGGACGACGCCGACATGCGGCTCACCGAAAAAGCCTACCGCATGGGGCTCGCCACCCGCGAACGTTACGACTGGTGGCTGCAGAAGGAGGAAGAGATAAAACGCATCATACAGTTCTGCCAGGACACCCCCGTCAAGGCGGCCGAGATAAACGGAAGCCTCGAGGTACTCGGCACCACACCGCTGCGCGCCGGCTGCAAGGTAATAGACCTGATAGGGCGGCCGCAAATCAACCTGCAGGTGCTCGCCGAACTCATACCCGGCATGAAAGAGGCCCTGCACCATGCGCCCAACCGGCAGGAGGAAATCACCGAGGCCGCCGAGATAAGAATGAAGTACAAGGGCTATGTGGACCGCGAGCGCATGATAGCCGACAAGATGCACCGGCTGGAGGACATCCATATCAAAGGAAGGTTCGACTACCCCAACATCAACCAACTCTCCACCGAGGCACGGCAGAAACTGGTGAGAATCGACCCCGACACCCTGGCGCAGGCCAGTCGGATACCGGGCGTATCGCCCAGCGACATCAATGTACTGCTGGTGATGCTCGGAAGATAAAATTTGTAAAATATTTTTATGTTTCACGTGAAACAAAACAATCATAAACCATAAGGACAAACCCCTTCAAACAAACACCCAAACAAAGAAATGAACAACGAGAAACTGTTGAAGAACCTCCGCTGCATTCCCGACTTCCCCATACCGGGAGTGAACTTCCGCGACGTGACCACCCTGTTCAAGAACGCCGAGTGCGTGCAGGTGATGGAAGACGAACTCTACGAGCTCTACAAAGACAAGGGCATCACCAAAATCGTGGGCATCGAGAGCCGCGGTTTCGTCATGGCCTCCGCCCTGGCCGTGAAACTCGGCGCCGGCATCGTGCTCTGCCGCAAGCCCGGCAAACTGCCCGCCGAGACCGTGCAGGAGTCGTACACCAAGGAGTACGGCGTGGACACCATCGAGATACACAAGGACGCCATCAGCGAAGACGACGTGGTACTGCTCCACGACGACCTCCTGGCCACTGGCGGCACCATGAAGGCTGCCCTGGAACTGGTGAAGAAATTCCACCCCAAGGCCATCTACATGAACTTCATCATCGAACTGGTGAACGAGGGGCTGAACGGACGCGAGGCCTTCGGCGACGAGGTGGAGATTACCTCACTCATCCAGATTTAAACACCGACAAACAACCACCGCAGGGCCGTGTTTCACGTGAAACACGGCTTTGCTGTCAGATAACACCATCCTATGAACAGCGAGGAAAAGAAACAACTGGAGGCCAAGCTCAAGAACATCGTGAGCAACATGCCCGAGCAGCCCGGCAGCTACCAGTACTACGACGACAAGGGCACCATTATCTACGTGGGAAAGGCGAAGAACCTGAAGCGCCGTGTGAGTTCCTATTTCCACAAGGAAGTGGACCGCTACAAAACCAAGGTGCTCGTGAGCAAAATCCGCGACATCACCTACACGGTGGTGAAGACCGAGGAAGACGCCCTGCTGTTGGAGAACAGCCTCATCAAGAAATACAATCCCCGCTACAACGTGCTGCTGAAAGACGGCAAGACCTACCCCAGCATCTGCATCACCAACGAGCCGTTTCCCCGCATCTTCAGCACCCGCAACATCAACAAGAAGTGGGGCACCTACTTCGGTCCCTACCCCCACATCTCGACCATGTACGCCATGCTCGACGTGATCAACCGGCTCTACAAACCGCGCACCTGCCACACCCCCATCCTGCCCGAGAAAGTGCGGGAGAAGAAATACAAGACCTGCCTGAAATACCACCTGAAGCGGTGCGACGCCCCCTGCGTGGCCTACGTCAGTCAGGAGGAATACAGGGAAAACATCCGTCAGGCAAGGGAGATTCTGAAGGGCAACACGCGCGAGATGCTCAACTATCTTGAGCAGGAAATGATGCGCAGGGCCGAGAAAATGGAGTTTGAGAAAGCCGAGGAGATCAAGCAGAAGATACAAGTGCTGGAGGGCTACTGCGCCAAGAGCGAGGTGGTGAGCCACACCATCAACAACATCGATGTCTTCTCCATCGTCAACGACACCATTGACAGCAATGCCTACATCAACTACATGCACGTGAAGAACGGCAGCATCAACCAGGCTTTCACTTTCGAATACAAGAAAAAACTCGACGAAAGCGATGCCGACCTGCTGCTCGAGGCCATCGCCGAGATAAGAGAGCGATTCGACAGTAAGGCACGCGAAATCATCGTGCCCTTCGAGATAGAATGGGAGATGGGCGACGTGAAATTCATCGTGCCGCAGAAGGGCGACAAGAAAAGACTCTTGGAACTGTCGGAAATGAACGGCAAGCAGTACAAGGTAGACCGGCTGAAACAAGCCGAGAAACTGAATCCCGAGCAGAAGCAGACCCGCCTGATGAAAGAACTGCAGGCCGCCCTGCAGATGGAGAAAATGCCCTACCACATAGAATGCTTCGACAACTCCAATATCAGCGGCACCAATGCCGTGGCAGGATGCGTGGTGTTCAAAGGCATGAAACCAAGCAAAAAGGACTACCGCAAGTATAATATTAAGACAGTGGAAGGACCCGACGACTACGCCTCAATGCAGGAAGTGGTGAGGCGCAGATACAGTCGTATGATTGAAGAGGGCACTCCCCTACCCGACCTCATCATCACCGACGGCGGAAGAGGACAGATGGAGACGGTGAGGCAGGTGGTAGAAGACGAACTGCACCTCAGCATTCCCATTGCCGGACTGGCCAAAGACGACCGTCACCGCACCAACGAACTGCTATTCGGCTTTCCTCCAGTAGTAATAGGCATGAAGACCAACAGCGAGCTCTTCCTTATTCTAACCCACATACAGGATGAGGTGCACCGCTATGCCATCACCTTCCACCGCGACAAGCGCAGCAAAGCCGCCCTGCACAGCGAACTCGACGAGATAAAAGGCATCGGAAAGGTGACAAAAGACAAACTCACCGCCCGCTGGAAGACCATGGCCCGCCTGAAAAAGGCCACCCTCGACGAACTGAGCGAGGTAGTAGGTGCGGCAAAAGCCAGAATCATTAGGGAACATTTCGAGCAAAAAGAAGAAAAAAAGATGGAATAATTTGCTATTCCATCCTAAATCCATTATCTTTGCAAGAAAGCAGTCAAACACGGAAAACACCCAAAAACACAGAACATGAGAGTAGTCATTCAGAGAGTCACAAGAGCATCTGTCACCATAGCCGGAGAGCTGAAAAGCAGTATCGGCAAGGGTATGATGATATTGGTGGGCTTTTGCAATGAAGACACCGACCAGGACCTGGACTGGGCCGTGAAGAAAATAGCCCAGTTGCGCATCTTCGACGACGAACAGGGAGTCATGAACAAAAGCATAGAAGAAACAGGAGGCGAAATCCTGGCCGTGAGCCAGTTCACCCTCTACGCCTCGTGCAAGAAAGGCAACCGCCCCTCGTATATCAGAGCCGCTAAACCGGATATATCTGTTCCCCTCTACGATGCTTTCTGCGAGAAACTGCAGGAAAGGCTGCAAAAACCCATCCAAACTGGCGTTTTCGGCGCCGATATGCAGGTAGAACTCATCAACGACGGACCTGTAACCATCTGCATAGACACCAAAAATATCGACTGAAGCCATGACCCTGAAAGAAGCCCAGAAAAGCGTGGACCGCTGGATAAAAGAATATGGGGTGAGATACTTCTCAGAACTCACCAACATGGCCTGCCTGACGGAAGAAGTGGGCGAATTGGCCCGCGTGATGGCCCGTAAATACGGCGACCAGAGTTTCAAAGCCGGTGAGAAAGAAAACTTAGGAGAAGAAATGGCCGATGTGCTCTGGGTGCTCATCTGCCTGGCCAACCAAACCGGTGTCGACCTGACAGAGGAATTCAAGAAAACCATCGAGAAAAAGACCCGACGCGACTCCCTGCGACACATAGAAAACAAGAAACTGACAACATAAATAAATAATATGGAAGAGAACTTAAAAAGCAAGTATGAGCAAGTGCTCAGTCTCTATCAGACCGAGCTCGACGACGCTGCAATAAAAGCAGCAGTAGACAAACTGATAGAGGAGAAAGTGCCGGAAAACGACAACCTCGAAGTGAAAAAATTCCTCATGGGAAGTGTGGAGCTGACCTCGCTCAACACGACGGACAACGACGAGAAAATACTCGCTTTCACCGAAAAAGTGAACCAGTTTGATGAAGAGTACCCCACCCTACCCCATGTGGCCACCATCTGCGTCTACCCCTGCTTTGCCAAGATAGTAAGCCAGTCACTAGAAGTAGACGGCGTGGAAATAGCCTGCGTATCCGGCAGTTTCCCCTCCTCACAAGCGCTGATTGAGGTAAAAGTGGCCGAAACCGCTCTGGCAGTCAAAGACGGCGCCACCGAAATCGACATCGTCATGCCTGTAGGAAAATTCCT
>ONMI01000065.1 GCA_900318915.1 uncultured Prevotellaceae bacterium
ACTGGTGATGCCGTCCTCGCCCAGCACCTGCATGATGTCGTAGTTATACATCTGCAGACGCGAATGAAGGATGTCTATTTTATACTCCTTTTCACGCTGATACTGATAGATACAGAAGCAAATGGCGAAAAGCAGGAAAACCCCACCGATGCTCAGCAACAGGTTTCGCTGAAAAACGCTACTTCTCGAAACAGTAACCATAGCCTACACGTGTTTTAATCTGTTTTCCGTAGGGCCCCAGTTTCTTGCGTAGCCTGGTAATGTTGACATCCACCGTGCGGTCAAGCACGCACGTATCCATCGGCCAGCAGTATTTCAGCAAATCCTCGCGTGAATACACCACGCCTGGATGCTGAAGCAGGAAAGAAAGTAACTCAAACTCCAATTTCGTACAAGGCAGTTCCTGATGGTCAAGGCTGACAGTCTTTGCCTTTAAATCAAGCACAATACCCTCATAGCAAATCGTCTCTGCCGATATTCCGTCTCGTATTCCATGCGGATATACCCGCCTGAGCACCGCATTGACCCTTGCCTTCACGGTCTTCATGCTCAGGGGTTTGACAATATAATCATCAGCACCGATATTGAGGCCCTTGACCATGTGGTTCTCGCCATCGAGTGCCGTAATGAAGATGATGGGAATCTGCGCCGTGGCAGGATTCTCTTTCATCTTATGCGCCATTTGGAATCCCGACATGTTCTCCATCATCACATCCAGAAGAATCAGTGCGTATTCCGTCAAATTCAGCGCCAGTGCCTCCTCTGCAGAATTAACGGTATCCACCTCGTATCCTTCTGTCTCAAGATTATATTGGAGTATCTCACAGATGTCTAATTCGTCATCGACAACAAGTATTTTCATAAATGCTCAAACAGTTGTGAATGAAACTGATAATTATTTGGGCGCAAAGTTGCCGCTTTTTTCTAAGATGTCGGAATAAAGCGTATTAAATTGTTATGACAATGTTCCATGTCCCATTCTGTGCTCCAATCCTATATAACAAACCTGCAATTTCCCGTTTCGATTGCGGGGGGGGCAGCGTGGTGAACTGAATAATTACAAAAATAGACTTAACGTGGGTTAGTAGCTTTATTTGTTATTTACAAAAGTTAAATATGTTAATTTTTAACCTTTTCAAATCTCTATAGAATCTTTGTTATTACTTTTCTACCATTTAAAGCACAAGTTGTTGACATAAAACAACTTGCAAATACTTTGGTTGGAATCAGCCGGGCGGCTTTTGTTGCATCCGCCATCCAGTTGCATCCGCTGATGATGGCTCGCCCAGACGTAGTGGTAGCAACGGCATCGCTCAGGACTGGGGCAACCGCTGCTGTAGCCGCAGCTGCAGGCACGATGAATGGAGCTAGCCCTGCGGCATATCCCAGTGTGTTGAGTACGGGATGATCCTCGGCAAACTTCTCACTCATTACCCTATACTTCTTTGCTCCTACAATAGCCCGTTCCTCAAGATGTGGGTTCTGTTTCTTTTCTTCAATTTCCGCTAACGGCATGTCACCAGTTATTGTAGAGTGTACTACTGTAGCATCATTAGAGGTGGTGAAGTAATTCCTTGTATCTCTTTTCACCAGATTCCTGCCTTTTTCTATAGTTTTCTTCCTCGCCTCTTTGCTGTGCTTTCATATCTTCGTTTTTTTTATAACACAAGGCAAAGATACCTACCGTTCTCAATCACGCCAAACCGATAAAGAAACCCCTAATCCAAAATAAAGAAGCTGCTTATCCCAAAAGGGTAAATTCCATGTTTCCTAGCTCTATTTACTGCTATAGTTTCTAATCGAGGACAAGGTGTCGACAAATCCCCGCAATATTATTAATACATATTTTTTCCCCGCACAAAGAGGCGTCTTCACCATTTTTTTGCTATATTTGCCACACTTGCCGGTTTTTGCACGCATTTACATCTTCTGTGGCTTTTCTGCCGCAAGGGTTGACTGAAAGAGAGCGGCAATAAAGTAGTCGGCAATAAAGCCTGTTTTATCCTTATGATTATGAAAATGCTGAAAAACTTCTTCACAGCGGCGGCCGCCTGTGCGGCGCTCGTCGGCCTCACCGCCTGCGACGGCCAGAGATGGTCGGAGCAACAGATCGACTCGTTCATGCTCGTCAACCAGCGGGGTGGACCCTCGCTGGGCTACTCGCCTGCCTCGGGCGTGCATCTGCTCACCGTCGACGGCTATGCCTTCAAGGACCTGAACCGCAACGACTCGCTCGATGCCTACGAAGACTGGCGTCTCACGCCGGAGGAACGGGCCGCCGACCTGGCTTCGAAACTGACTGTCGAGGAGATTGCCGGACTGATGCTCTACAGCAGCCACCAATCGGTGCCTATGGCCGAGGGCATGGGTTTCGGTGCCTCTACCTACGGCGGCAAGACCTTTGAGGAGAGCGGTGCAAAGGCATCCGACCTCTCTGATGACCAGAAACGTTTCCTGCGCGACGACCACCTTCGTGCCGTCCTTGTGACAGGCGTGGAGAGCCCTGCTGCGGCCGCTGTGTGGAACAACAACATGCAGGCCTTTGTCGAGGCGCTCGACCATGGCATACCGGCCAACACCAGTTCCGACCCGCGGCATGAGGCGAAAGCCACCGCCGAGTTCAATGCCGGGGCGGGCGGACAGATATCGCTGTGGCCCACCACACTCGGACTGGCCGCCACCTTCTCACCGCAGTTGGTGCGTCGATTCGGCGAGATAGCCTCCGAGGAGTACCGCGCCCTGGGCATCGCCACGGCCCTGTCACCGCAGGTGGATATCGCCACCGAGCCGCGCTGGTTCCGTTTCAACGGCACCTTCGGCGAAGACCCGCAGCTCTCCACCGACATGGCGCGCGCCTACTGCGATGGCTTCCAGACCACACCCGAGACCAAGGGGTGGGGCACGAAGAGCGTCAACGCCATGGTGAAACACTGGTATGGCTACGGTGCCCAGGAGGGCGGGCGCGACTCGCACTTCGCCTCGGGCAAGTATGCCACCTATCCGGGCAAGAACCGCGAGATGCACAAACGCTCCTTCACAGAAGGGGCTTTCCGCTTGGAGGGCGGCACCGGCATGGCATCGGCTGTGATGCCCATCTATAGCATCCTGTGGAACCAGGACCCCTCGGGCGAGAATGTGGGCGGCAGCTACAGCCGGTGGATGATAGAGCAGCAGTTGCGCGGCGAGGCCAAGTTCGAGGGCGTGGTGTGCACCGACTGGGGCATCACCAAGGACATGAAGGTGCTCGATAGTCCGCGGGGCGGAAAGCCCTGGGGCGTGGAACACCTCAGCGAGGCCGAGCGCCACTACAAGATATTGCAGGCCGGGGTAGACCAGTTCGGCGGCAACAATGAGATAGGCCCTGTGATGGAGGCTTACCGCATGTGGGGCCAAGAGCAGGGAGAGGAAAGCGCCCGCAACCGCTTTGAGTTGTCGGCACGACGCCTGCTGCTCAACATATTCCGGGTGGGACTGTTTGAGAATCCTTATCTCGACCCGGCCGAGACGGAACGCATAGTGGGCAAGCCCGCCTTTATGAAAGAGGGTTATGAGGCCCAGCTCAAGTCGGTTGTCATGCTGAAGAACCATGGCAGCGCACTGCCCGTGAAGGAGAAGAAGAAGGTGTATGTGCCCAAACGCCACTTCCCGGCCATTCCGGGTATGTGGGGCGGCATTTCTGAAGAGAAGACCGAGGCGCCTATCGACCTGGCGCTGGTGGGCAAATACTTTGAGGTGGTGGAGCGTCCAGAGGAGGCCGACTTCGCCCTCTGCCTGATACAGGAGCCCAGCAACGGCTGGGGCTTTACCTACGATGATGTGAAGCGGGGCGGCAACGGCTATATGCCTCTCAGTCTGCAGTATGACGACTATACGGCGGCCGATGCCCGCGCGGTGAGCATAGCCGGCGGCGACCCCATGGAGAAGACCACCAACCGCAGTTTCCGCGGCAAGACCATAAAGACCTACAACCGCGACGACATGGTGATGGTGCAGGACACCAGGCGTGCCATGGGGCAGAAACCCGTGGTGGTGGTCGTTGAGACCGGCCGTCCCTTGGTGCTTGCTGAGATAGAGCCTTATGCCGATGCCGTGCTCCTCTCCTTCAATGTGCAGCACCAGGCACTGCTCGACCTTATCAGCGGCCACAATGAACCCTCGGCCCTGCTGCCTATGCAGATGCCTGCCGATATGGCGGCGGTGGAGGCGCAGCTCGAGGATGTGCCGCGCGACATGCGCTGCTACCGCGATGCCGACGGCCACGACTACGACTTCGCCTTCGGCATGAACTGGAGCGGTGTCATCAGCGACGAGCGCGTCAAGAAGTACAAGTAGCGAAGCCCTGGGCGGCATAGTCGCGCCACACTTCCTCCAGCTTGTCGGCCTGACGGTCGGTCAGCATCATGCCCGAGTGGCCCTGCTCCCAGTCGAAGTCGGGTATCTGTTCAGCCAGCGTCTCTGTGCTGAGCAGCAGCGGGGCCTTCTCGTGGTGTATCATGTGGCTCAGCCGCATCCTGATGTAGTACACCTTGCGGCCCTTTCCGCTCCAGTCTTCGTCGGGGTAGGGGGCGCCTGTGAGTATGCCGCGCATCACCACCCCCTTCCTGCCCTCGCCTCTCTGAACTTTACGGGTGTCTTCATGATGCGGTTTTTAATTGGGAGGACTATCCCAGTTGGATGCTTTCTATGCGGAGGCGCATGATGCCGGCGGGCACACGCACTTCCACTTCCTCGCCCGCTGTCTTGTTGAGCAGGGCCTGTCCGATGGGCGACTTGACGGAGATTTTCCCCTCGCGTATGTTGGCCTCGTGCGGGCTCACCAGGGTATAGGTCATGCGGCTGTTGTTGGCCAGGTTGGTCATCTCCACCTTGCTCAGCAGCTGCACCTTGTCGCCGCTGAGCCGTGACATGTCGATTACACGGGCGTTGGCCAGCACCTTCTGCTTGAAGCGTATCCTGCCCAGTAGGCGCGACTGTTCGCGCTTAGCGGCGTGATATTCAAAATTCTCGCTGAGGTCGCCCTTATCGCGGGCCTCGGCGATGGCTTCCCTCACCTGGGGCAGCAGCACACACTCCAGCTCATGGAGCTCGGCCACAAGTTTGTCGTAGCCTTCCTGTGACATGTATTCCATACTTCTACTTCTCTTTTTTCTGATTTTTGGCTGCAAAGATAGTGCAAATTCCCTAATTCCGGCCGTTTTTGCACTGTAAAATCTTTTTTGCGGCAGTCGGGCATCGACTGCCAGCCCATGCTCACCATCATGGCGTTGGCCAAGCGGATTGCAAAGATTATCGCAGGGCGGTTCTGACAGAGGCTTTCCCGGCACTATTGCCGCGGCTGCTGCTTCATCCTGACCAGCTCGATGGCTTCCTTGCCCGTAAGATGCTCTATGTCGAAGCGCAGGGCAAGCATATGGGCAAAGCTTTTCTCTATCTCTTTCTGAAAGCCTTCCTCATCGTTGGGGTTGTATCTCTCAGCCAACAGTCGTGCGGCGGTCATCTTCTCGGTGTCGTCGTCCACGATGTGTATCCGGCCAAAGGCTATCACACTGCGGAAGTAGGTGGTGTATTCGCGGGCATGCACGTCGTCCTGCTCGATGACACAGAACGATGCCTTGTCAGAGTGACGGATTGCGTCAATCTTGTGCCCGCTCATGGCACTGTGAAAATAGAGCTTCCCTTCCGAGTAGACATAGCTGATGGGCACGGCATAGGGGTAGCCGTCGTGCCCCGTCAGGGCCAGTGTGCCGGAGGTAGCTCCCTTCAGTATGTCTATGCTCTCTTGCTTAGGGAGCTGCTGGCGCTTCCGCAGCATTGGGGGAAAACCGTTTTCTCTTTGTTCTTCCATTTCTTTTAGGTGTTTCAGTCGTAGTACTCAATGGTCAGTTCCTCACTCACGTCGAAGTCATCGTGATAGCGGTCGTCGTAGAGATACACGATGCGCAGCCCCTTGTAGACCGAAGGCACTTTCAGCACCTCCAGCAGAAACCAGTTGGGGCGTCCGAAGTCGTAGGAGGAGCGGTCCAGCACAATCCGGTTGCTGACAAAGTCAAAATGGTAATAACCGCCGCCGATGCACTGGTCGCCGGGCTTGAGCAGGTCTTTGTGCTGGTTCACCATGCCCAGACGGAAGTAACCGTCTTTTGTGATGATAAATTTGGGTAGACTCATAGGGCGCAAAGTCAGACTGCTCAATCAATCACGCTGACCCTCATCTCGATGTCGTCGATGGGACGGTCGCCCCGCCCGGTGGCGGAGCTTTGTATCATCTCCACCACGTCGAGACCCTGCTCCACCTCGCCGAACACGGTGTACTGGCCGTCGAGATGGGGCGTGCCGCCCACTGTGGAGTAGATGCGCTGCTGCTCCTCGCTCAGTCCGGTGTAGCCGGCAGCCTGTTTCTCGGCTTCTGCGGCCAACTGGTCCTGCAACTCCTGCAGTCCGGCACGGTTCCTCTCCCGCCGCATCTGCATAATCTCTGCTTTGCGGGCCGCTGCCAATTGGTTGAAGATGTCCTGCATGCGCTGCATCTTCAGCTGTTTGGAGAACTGGCGGAGCTGTCCTTCGTTGTAGACCTGTCCCCAGACGATGTAAAACTGCGAGCCGCTGCTCCTGCGCTCCGGATTCACCTGGTCGCCCTGACGGGCAGCGGCCAGAGCACCTCGCTTGTGGAACAATCCGTCTTTTATTTCTGCCTCGAGGGTGTAGTCGGGACCGCCCACGCCCAGCATTTTGCCTGTAGGAGCGCCTTTTGAGTCAGGGTCGCCGCCCTGTATCATAAAGTCTTTGATGACACGGTGGAAGAGCGTGCCGTCGTAATAGCCTTCCTTGGCCAGTTTTATGAAATTATCGCGGTGGATGGGTGTCTCGTCGTACAGGCGCACCACGATGTCGCCCAGCATGGTCTGTATCTTTACTTTCATGTTCTATAGTTGCTGATTTATAATAATTTGTGTTGTTTGCTTGTTCTTACTCTCCGATGACTGTGGCCACCAGCCTTCGCGCTCCCCCGTAGTTGCGGTACTCGCACAGGTAGATGCCCTGCCAGGTGCCCAGGTTCAGACGCCCGCCGGTGACGGGGATGGTCAGGCTCACACCGCTCAGGGTCGACTTGGCGTGGGCCGGCATGTCGTCGGCACCCTCCAGGGTGTGCTCGTAGTCGGGACAGTTTTCCGGCACAAGGCGGTCGAAGATGGTTTCCATGTCCACGCGCACGTCGGGGTCGGCATTCTCATTGATGCTCAGTCCGCAACTGGTGTGCTGGCAGAACAGGTGCAGCAGACCGGTCTTGGGCAACTTTGGCAGTTGGCGCACAATTTCGCCGGTCACAAGATGGAATCCCCTGGGGCGGGGTGTCAGGATGATTTCTACTTGCTGCACCATCATTTCTTCCAGGCATTTATCACCTCGCCGATGTACATGGAGTGCAGGCCGGCGGGGAAGTTGGCGTACATATTCTTGGGCACATCGCTCTTGAAAAACTGGGGGTCGAAAGGCGCCGCATACATAATCTTGCACTCTATCACCATGTCGGCCTCTGTGTAATAGGGCGTGCCATGGGCCGTGTAGGCGGTGTGCAGTCCGAGTGCCGCTGCCTTGTCGCCATCGCGTCCGCTCTTTGTTCCCATATAGCGGAGCACCTGGCTGTGCTCCACGTCGAATGCCATCACCGTGAAGTATTCTTCCTGGTCCATGAACTCCTTGGTGTAGCGTTTCTCCGCCACGTAGACGGTGAGGGCGGTACGCCCCCACAGGGTGCCGATGCTTCCCCAGCCTATGGTCATGGCATTGCTCTTTTCCTTGTTGCCCGCAGCAAGGAGCTCAGCATCGTGAAACCATTGGAAACCGTTCTCCGTAAAGTCTTCCCTTACCTCAAACTTCTTGAATCCGTTCTCTTCCTGTGCGTAAACGGGAGCGACAGCAGCCATCAGGGTAAAAACCACCGAGAGGGCCGAAATAAGACTTCTTTTCTTCATGGATTTTTCAATTTTTGTTTGCAAAATTACGGAAAAACGGGCAAATATGGTAATTTTGTAAGTGGATTCTTATGAATGATAAAAATATGGACTCACTGCTGTCTTTCGACCAGAACTTCCAGCCTACGGCACTGGCTTACTTTGTTGCCGTCAATGTGGTCACTTTCGTGGTCTATGGCATTGACAAATGGAAGGCCAAAAAGGGCCGGTGGCGTATCTCCGAGGCCACCCTGCTCTTTCTGGCTGTGATAGGCGGCAGTATCGGGGCGTGGATGGGCATGTCGGTCTGGCACCACAAGACGCTGCACAAGAAGTTCAGATACGGCGTGCCTCTGATTCTCATTGCTCAATTAGGGCTTATATTGTATTTCTTGTTCAAAGCTGGTTAACAATCGTCTTGGCATTCATGTCGGCCATCTTATCGCTTCGGAGAATGCTTTAATTTCTTACTGTTCCCACATCTAATACATAAAAAAGGCTCCTCCATAGAAGAAATTAATTAGTTTTGCGGTCAATTAGGTATTGTATAACAATAAAGTAAAAAAATATGAAGGTAAAAAAAGTATTGGTTACAGGAGCTAACAAAGGTATTGGATTTGGTATAGCAAAGCATTTAGGCCTCAGCGGATGGCAGGTCATCATCGGCGCACGGGATAAGGAACGGGCAGAGAAAGCCATCCGTGAACTGCAAGCATTGGATATAGAGGTGTCTGGTTGGGTGAACATCGAATTGACAGATCTCACCGGCATAGAGAAAGCTGTGGAGGAACTGGAGGAAAAACACCCCGACTTGTCGTTGCTGGTCAACAACGCAGGTATTCCCGGCGATATGAGCGTGGACAGCCTTCATACTGAAATCGGCGTCGTGCGGGAAACCCTTGAGGTGAATTTCGTCGGCACCTTCCAGCTCACCAAGGCAATGGCGCCTCTGCTCAGCCGGAATGGAGGTAGAATCGTCAACGTCACAGTTCCGTCGGAAGTAAGTCCTTACTGGCATCCCTTGGCCTATGTGGCCAGCAAGGCTGCCCAAAATGCCATGATGGGGGTGATGGCGATAGAATTCCAACAGCAGGCGGTACCCCTTGAGATTTTTTCCGTCCATCCCGGACCTACCACTACCGACCTCAACGGCAATATGGCTCTGCCGGGCTTTCACGACATAGAGACCGTAGGTAAGAAGATGGCCGAACTGATTAATGACGGAAAAAGTCATCAGGGCGAGTTCTTAGAACTTTATCCGATAGTGGAGGAAAAATAAAAACACCTTTTGGCGTATTGGGCCGCTTTTGCCCCTGGAAAGACATTTCTGAGGGCAAAAACGGCTTTTTTAATAGTGAAAATTCCTCAAAAGATGCAGTTTGAAAGATAAGAATGCCGAAAAATGATTATCTTTGTCATCTAACAGCAATCACCATTATGAAAAAGCTTTTTTATTTTGCGGCAGCAGTTTGCCTGATGGCATTCGCCGCCTGTGGGGGCAACAACAAACCGGCTGCTCCGGAACCGACGCCTGCACCCGAGGAACCGAAAGATACGGTAGTGGTAGTGAGAGACACCTTCCCCGCCGACCGGTGGATGGAGGAGAACAAACAGAAAGAAGGTGTCGTGGAAGCCAACGGCATTCAGTATAAGGTGCTGCAGGAAGGCAAAGGCAGCAAGCCCAACAAACGCAAGCGGGTGAAGATGAACTTTGAGTTGCGCCTCACCAATGGCAAGGTGGTGGAGTCGCATTGGGGAAAGGATGTGGTGGAACTTCCGCTTTCGAATGTAATCCCCGGTCTCCAGAACGCCATGACACTGATGCCGGAGGGGTCGACATGGGAAATCTACGTACCCTGGCAACTGGGCTATGGCGAAGAGGGCTCCAAAAATATACCGCCCCATTCGGTCCTAATTTTTAAGGTGAAACTGATAGAGATAATAAAATTGTAATCTAGCGAAGATAATGACTGTTTTGAAAGTAAAACGGATTATGAAGTATTGTAATAGAATGAAAAGACAAAGCATAAAGAGAATGTTGCTGGGCATGGTGCTCGCAGTCATGGCACTATGCAGTTGGGCCGCCCAAGACGGCAAGATACTGAAGATGAAACTTGACCTCGTCGACTTCGGCGACAGCGTCGTTGTGTACCGCATCGGACAGAAGGAACAGACCTTCACCGGCAAGAACGGCAAGTTTGAGTTTGAGCTCCAGGTGGATAAGGTCTGTCTGGGCACGCTGGTGCAGCCCAGACTGTTGCGCGGCGACATGGAAAATCCCCGCTTCTATACCATTCCTCTTGTGGGCGGCGAAACCGTGCGCGTGTGGGATACCGACAAGACCCGCTACGATATAGACGGCACTGGCTTTTATGCCGATTATCACAAGGTAGACCTCTTCATGGAAAAGGCCGACGACGAGCAGGCTGCCAATGCTGCCAAATACCGCGAGATGTCGGCCGACCCCTCTGTCAGCAAGGAGGCGAAAGAAAAGTTCTACAACGAGGTCTATAAGCCCAGCTTCGACCGCTACCAGCAGGCTCTGGTCGATTATCTGAAGGCGCACGCTTCACAGGATGCCTCCGTCTGCCTGCTCAGCAATATCAGCGGACTGGAGAAGAAGAAAGAAGCCTTTATGCTGCTCGACGCATCTGTGCGTGAGGGACGCATGCGGCCGCTTTACGACAATATGGTGGCAGAGGAAGAAGAGGCCCTGCAGGCCGAGGCCCAGGAAAAGGAGGCCATGAAGAAACAGGCGGAAGGACTGGAGGCTCCTGCCTTCACCCTTAACGACCTGAACGGCCAGCCCCTCTCGCTCGCCTCGCTGCGCGGCAAATACGTAGTCCTCGATTTCTGGGGCTCATGGTGCGTATGGTGCATCAAGGGCTTCCCGAAGATGAAAGAGTATTATGCCAAGTATCCCGGCAAGTTTGAGATTCTCGGTGTTGACGTCAATGATACGGTGGAAAAGTGGCAAGCTGCCGTAAAGAAGCACGAGCTGCCTTGGCTGCACGTCTACTGTCCCAATGATGCTACGGTGCTGTCAGACTTCGGTGTGACGGGTTTCCCCACCAAGATTATCATCGGTCCCGACGGCAAAATCGTGAAGTCCATCCTCGGCGAGGATCCTGCATTCTACACCTTGCTGGATGAACTGTTCGGAAAATAATGCCCCAACATTATAAAGCTTTTAGAAAGAAATGAAGAAATGCTTCTGGCTCGCTCTATTGCTTGCATGGATAAGCGGCATGGTAAGCGCTCAGACCGACAGTAACGCTCTCAACCGGAAAAAAGTGGCCGTCGTACTGAGTGGCGGCGGTGCCAAGGGTATGGCGCATATCGGAGCACTGAAGGTGCTTGAACGGGCGGGCATACCTATCGACATCGTCACGGGCACATCGATGGGCAGCATCATCGGCGGCCTCTATGCCATAGGCTACAATGCACAGTCGCTCGACTCGATGGTGCGTGTGCAGGACTGGAGCTATGTCATCACCGACCGTGAGAACTTGAGACGGCAAAGCCTCAATGACCGCCGGAAGCAGAACACCTACGTCTATTCCACCGGCATGACCATCGGCAAGCGCAACATGCAGGCCGGCGGTATCATCAAGGGCAAGAACTTGGCGGAGCTGTTTCAGCGGCTTTGTACGGGCTATACTGATTCCATTGACTTCACGCATGACCTCCGTATCCCCTTTGCCTGTGTGGCCACGAATATCATCGACAACAGCGAGGTCGACTTCCACAGCGGTCGCTTGCCGCAGGCCATGCGTGCCTCCATGGCCATTCCCGCCGCTTTCTCACCGGTCAGGATGGGCGACAAAGTGCTTGTGGACGGTGGCCTGAAAAACAATTACCCGGCCGACATAGCCCGTGAGATGGGGGCCGACATCATCATCGGCGTCACCGTGCAGGGAGCGCCGAAAGAGGCAGCAGACCTGGTGGGTACGATGAGCATCCTCAGCCAGATAATCGATGTGAACTGCAAGAACAAGTACGAGGAGAACCTCGCCATCACCGACCTGCACCTGTCGGTAGACACCAAAGGGTATGGCTCGGCCAGTTTTTCGCAAGCTGCCATCGATACGCTGATACGCCGTGGCGAGGAGGTGGCCATGCGTCATTGGGACGATATCATAGCACTGAAGAAACGCATCGGCATCGACGATTCGTTCCGTCCTGTCATCCTGCAGCCCCTGCGGCCGCAGGTGATGACTGAGAAACGTCGGGTCATCGGCTTTGTCTTTGAGAACATGACACCGCAGGACGAACGGTTCCTGAAGCAGAAGTTTCACATAAGCAGGATAGACAGCATCGACGCCAGTCTGGAGCAGCAACTCACCACCTCCATGCGTGTGGACTTGTTTTATCAGACTGCAGAGAGCCGCTTGATACCCGAAGGCGACGGAGTGCGTGTGGTTCTCTCGGCAGGCAACCGGAAGTCGGTGCAGCTGCATGCCGGCGTGCGCTACGATACGGAGGAGTATGCCGCCCTGCAACTGGGACTCGACATCCCCTTCAAGACAGCCATCCCTGTCAATGCCGACATTACCCTGCGGTTGGGCAAACGCTTGAAGGCCCGCGGCGAAATCACCGCACACCCCCGCAGCTTCTCCCGGCCCACATTCAGCTACTCTTTCAGCCGCAACGATGTGGATCTATACATAAAAGGCGATCTGGATTACAACATCCGCTACAACCAGTTCCAGGCCGAGGTGCTGCCCTTCAATTTCAATCTGAGCCGCTTCAACCTTCAGATGGGACTGCGCTGGGACTACATGCACTACCGCAACAAACTCGGTTCTGCTGCCGCCAAAGAGTTTACCCTCGAGAATGAGCATTTCTTCAGCTATCGTGCCAGGGCCGAGTACAACAGCGAGGACAACTGGTACTTTCCCTCCCGCGGTGCGCGCTTCAAGGCGGAATATGCCTACCTGACCGACGATTTTGCCCGACTGGAAGACCAGGCCGGCATGAGCGAAGTCAGTGCTCACTGGCGTATGTCGTTCACCCTGGGCAGCCGCTTTACTCTCCAGCCCATGGTCTACGGCCGTCTGCTTTTCGGCAAGACCGTGCCTCTTGTCTTCAGCAACGCCATCGGCGGCAACTGGTTCGGCCACTATGTGGAGCAGCAGATGCCCTTTGCCGGTGTGGGCAATGTGGAGTATGTGGACGACCAGTTTGTGGCGGCACAGTTGCAGGCGCAGCAGCGCATGGGCAGCAACCACTATGCGCTGCTCCGTGTGGCAGGGGCACAGTGTGCCGAGAAGACAGCACAGCTCCTCGACCATCATACCCTTTTCGGTGTGCAGGCGGCTTATTATTATGACACGATGTTCGGACCGGCCGGCATCACCATAGGCTACAGCAACCGCACCGAAAAACCGTATGTCTTCCTGAATCTTGGCTTCGTGTTCTGATAGTATAGAACGGGAATCACATTTTCTCGTTTGAAAACATTTTTGTTATTCTATTTATGTGTTGGTCTTATTCTCCTAAGACCTGTGCGTTGTCATACAGGTCAAGCGCCTCTTTCATCTTGTCGCGCATATACTTCACTGCATCGCGCGGATAGATAATCTTGATGCCCGGTCCGTAGGACATGAAGACGGAGTACATCTCAAAGTTGATGACCACGTCGATTCTGAAAATACAACTTCCGTCCTCCGGCTTCTCGCTGACGAGCTGCTGCGAGCGGTGCAGGGGCTTTGTCTTGATGTACATGCTCTGCTCCCGGCTGGCCCAGAACTTGATGCGGCGCGGCTTGTTGCGGAGGTTCTTGCTCACACCAATCACATCGTCGAAAAAATGCTCGGAATCGAAGTCGGGATTGTCGCGGTAAGGCACATCGACCGGCTCCACACTCTTAATGCGGTCGAGGGCGAGGTTGAAAAGCAATAGGTCGTCGGCTTTAGAGCCGAACAAAAACCAGCGGTTGCGGAACTCCTTCAGTAGGTAGGGGCAGAGGACAAACTCTTTGGGCTGCCGGGCATTGAAAGACTGGTACATGATGCGGAGCGTCTGTCTGTGCGCAATGTAATTGTAGAGAGGGTTGAGCAGGCGGATCCCCTTCAGATCGGGCACACTGTCGAAGTGGATGATGGGCTTGCGGTTGCTGCGGCTGATGGAGAGCTTGTCCTGAAGGCGGCTCACCACATCCGACATCTCGGCAAACTGCTCAAATCCCTCCAACTGGCGAAGCATGTCGACAGCCTCCTGCATCACGTCGTAGTCGTTCTGCGACATCGGCATGTCCATGATGGAATAGTCCTCGATGCCATAGCGGTAGTATTTGTGGTCGTACACTTCTATGGGGGCATTGTAGCCCAACTTGTCGGAGCGCATCATCTGTATGTCGCCCTGGACGGTCCTAACAGAGACGCCCTTGCGTATGCCCTCCATGTCGTAGAGCGCCTCGCTGCAGGCATCTACCAGGTCTTCAAGCGTCCACCGGCGATAGCGGTTGCGCAGGCAGTTGTCTATCGTCTTGTAGCGTATTAGTGCGTTTTTATTGGCTGGCATGGCGGTATTCTCTTATCTTAACAACTCATTGATTATCATATTTCTGTTCATGATGAATGACAGCATGTCCCTGTAGATATAACAGTCCTCATAATCAGTAGGTATGAGTCGGCCGTCATGACCGGGGAATGTGTGGCAATAATAACCTGTGAGCCAGCAGCCACTGCATCCTTCATCCACACAAGAAAACGCAACTGACTGGTATAAGACAAAGCAGCCTCTGGCTCATCGAAGATGTACAGGCCACGATTTCTTAGCCTGTTCATGACCAGAGAGATGAAACTCTCCCCGTGAGACTGTTCATGCAGACTCCTTCCACCATAGCTGTCAAGCATTCTGCCGTCTTCCATCTGAAGTCGGTCCACTTCAGAAGCCACATTATAGAAACTCTCGGCACGGAAGAAAAAGGCGTTTCTATAGCTCAGGTCTGCACGTATGGGCCTCAGCTCCTCATACAAACGGGAATGGGTTTCACATGTTTTGAAGTTAAAGTTACGGCTTCCCCCTTCCGGATTAAGCCTGAGGATGGTAGCAATAGCTTCGAGCAAGGTTGACTTCCCAGAACCGTTTTCGCCGACAATATATGTCACACTTCTGTTAAACTCCAACGAAATCAGATTTCTGACCACAGGAAGTGTGAAGGGATAGTCTTCTGGCTTTTGCGGAATATGCTCATTCCTTACTCCTTTGAGGAAAATATTCTGTCCGTTGATATTCATCTCTCTATCTTTTTTGCAAAGATAACTGTTTTCTACGCAATCTATTTGCGTAGAAGTGAAAATCACACTTTTTTGAGGTTTTTTACATAATAATTTTAGCTACGCAGAAAGAATGCGAAGTGGGTATCTACCTTTGCAGTGCAATTCCGAAAGGGATACTTATGGATACTGAGCTACGAGGCACCACCCGATTATTATTAAAGATGTATAACGATTAAAGAAGAAAAGACAATGGAAGTAAAGATGATCAACAACCGTCCGGTGATGATATGGACGGGTAGCGTGGAGGAGACAGCCATGCGCCAGATTGAGAACCTGACCACGTTGCCCTTCCTTTTCCATCACCTGGCCATCATGCCCGACGTGCATGCCGGCATGGGAATGCCTATCGGCGGTGTGCTGGCCTGCAAGGATGCTGTCATACCCAACGCTGTGGGGGTGGATATCGGTTGCGGCATGTGTGCTGTTAAAACAAACTGGAAGGTAGCCGACATACCGACGGAGGTGCTGCGCAAGCAGATTATGCGTGGAATCAGGGAGCGCATACCGCTCGGAATGGACCACCACAAGGAGGCGCAGGACGAGAAATACTTGCCCGTGGGCTATGACATCGACAGTCTGGAAGTGGTGAAGCGCCGAAGCCAGTCCATCCTCCATGAGGTGGGCACACTGGGTGGCGGCAACCATTTCATAGAGTTACAGAAGGATGAGGAGGGCAACCTTTGGATTATGATTCACTCTGGGTCACGAAACCTTGGCAAGCAGGTGGGTGACTATTACAACATGATGGCTGCCAAGCTGAATAAGCGTTGGCACTCCAGTGTGTCTCCGGAGATACAACTACCTTTTCTGGCCCGTGAGACCAAGGAGTTCGGCATGTATTGGAGCGAGATGAAATACTGCATAGATTTCGCATTGTGCAACAGAAAGCTAATGATGGAGCGTATCGAGGAGGTCATTGCCGACTCGCTGAAGGGTATCGAGTTTGAGCCGATGATCAACATAGCCCACAACTATGCTGCGTGGGAGAACCACTTCGGGCAGAATGTCATTGTGCACCGCAAGGGGGCCACGCTGGCGCGCGAAGGCATCATCGGCATCATCCCGGGCTCGCAGGGCACAGCCTCCTACATCGTCGAGGGACTTGGCAATCCGGAGTCTTTCTGTTCTTGCTCACACGGTGCCGGCCGGCTGATGTCGCGTAAGATGGCCATTAGAACACTCGACATGCAGCAGGAGGTGGCGCAACTTGAAGCCAAGGGCATCGTCCATGCCATCCGCAGCCAGGATGACATGCAGGAGGCGTCGGGCGCCTACAAAGACATTGAAGAGGTGATAGCAAACGAGCTTGACCTTGTGAAAGTAAAGACCCGGCTGCTCCCCGTAGCGGTAATCAAGGGATAACATCTAAGGGTTATGGTCTCACGGTAGAGCCATGATATCGGAACGGACGGGCGGCACGGCCGCATGAGAAGGTTCGAATCCTTCCGCCGTGAGACCTTTTTCTCAAACTATGAGTATCGAATAAATGGTGCGGTAGCTCAGCTGGTAGAGCAATGTGCCTTGTGATTACCTTCATGAAAGTGGAAGGTCAAACGAGCGCATACTTCCTCATGGGTCGGCAGTTCGACTCTGCCCCGCACCGCTTTTTCGTTCAATCTTCTTCTCTATCTTCATACCAGTCTTCGATGTCATACGCATAGTTATCCGGATCATCAAAATATTCTTTCCATGAGTCCAAAGTTTCTTCGGTGATTTCTCCTGAAAGGATACTCTCTATGACATAGATCCAGGCGTCAATACATTCCTCAATTCCTTCACATTCGCCACCGTAAGTGTAATAGTCATATCCACCGGCGAAGTCCATTGCTTCTGCTTTGTCCTCGATAAAGTCCTCATATAAAGCGTTTTCACAAAGGCCTTCAAAGACCTCTTTCAAATCATACTCGCCATAAAGCAGTCCGATGGCTTCCTGGGCTGTCAATGGAATCTTCTCCTGAGCGTCCTCATCAAAATAATAGTCTTCATCATAGTCTGTAATAGTAAAATGAAATGTGTAATTGCCGTCTTTGATGGCACGGAGCTTTTCACGGGCATTTTCTATTGCCTCTGCGTTACGTTCTCCATCGGCAAGTGATTTCAAATCCTCCGACAAGCTGGTCAGTTCATCTGGAATGATATCATTAACCCATGCGCGAGGGTCTCCATCCGGCCAAGCACCCTCCTTTGCCATGGCAGCTATCATTTCATCAACATCCACCTCTTCTGTTTCTATTCCTTCAAAGAGTTCGTCTTTGTCCAACTGTACTTTGATTAAATAACGGATTTGCTCGGGCGACAATTCTAACTCGTTACAATCGTCCCAGCCATTGCCGCACGCACCTCCTTCTGTAGCATATATACTGCAGTGAAATGAATGCCATCCAATGGTTTCAATGGTCTTCTTTGCCAACTCAAATTGTGTCATAATTGATATCTCTCTTGTTTGATTCCTGGGGCAAAAATACAAGAATAGAACCAATATGTCAAGCAAAAACAGGAAACAAGCCTTGCGACAGCGTCACTTTTTTCCAATCGCAGACAGAAAAATCACATTGAGCTTTTTAGGATTGCCTCTTTGATGAGCGAGATTTTGCTTCTCGAAACAGGGATTGCTTCAGGACAATGCCTTACTACGAGTTGCATGCTGCCTGACTTATAAATAACTTGCTCTACCTGGCCAAGGTTGACGAGGAAGGCACGGTGACAGCGGACAATCATGGGATAATCACGCAACTCTTCTTCTATCTGTTTGGAAGTGGCGCGGAGCATGTCGGCACGGACTTCCCCATTGCGAAGGTGATAGACCTTCATGTAGTTTCCTACGGCCTCTATATATAAGAGGTCAGGAATCTGAAGCGTGACGGTCTCGTTGGTCGTGCCGGTTAGAGTCATATCTGATGGGGCTGACGGGACAGGTGATGGCTTTATTGTTTTCAACTGCTCATTTATGAGCTTAGCCTCTTCCAGTTCTTCGGCCAGATAGCGGCTGCGGAACTTGAAACGCCAATAGAGCCCGATGGCAAAGGAGCAAAAGGCGATTATCAGGAG